>CALMWM010000659.1 GCA_937873435.1 uncultured Gallionellaceae bacterium | reverse complement strand
ATCGCTGGTCGCGCGCGCTCCGTCGCCTCGGCGTGGTGCAGGGCGACCGGGTCGATGCTGGTGTCCACGCCGCCTGCGGCAATCAGCGCCTGGACGGTGGATGCGAAGCGCAGTTTCGTGCCTTCGAGCTGATAGTAGAGCGGTTTGATGCCGAAACGGTCGCGCGCCATGAACAGGGAGCGATGGCGCATGTCCCACACCGCGAAGGCGAACATCCCGAAGAAACGTTCCACGCACTTTTCGCCCCAAGCATGGTAGGCCTTGAGGATGGCCTCGCTGTCCCCCTCGGAAAAGAACACGTAGCCCATTTCCACCAGTTCGGCGCGCAGTTCCAGGTAGTTGTAGATGGTGCCGTTGAAAACCAGTGCGAGGCGCAAATCGTTGTCGGTCATCGGCTGTTCCGCGCTGGCGGAAAGGTCGATGACCGCCAGGCGGCGGTGGCCGAAAGCCAACGGGCCGTCGCTGAACGAGCCGCCGCTGTCCGGGCCGCGCCGGACGAGTTTTGCCGTCATTCGCGCGATGGCGTCGAGATCAGGAGATTGGTTGTCGAAACGAAGTTCGCCGCAGATGCCGCACATAATTCTGTAGCCTGAATTAAACCCAGAAGGATACACCGGGAAAGCAAAAAAATGCTTTCTGGCAAGCGTTGGTCTGCGGAAAAAAACCAAAAGCCCGCGAAAAAATCTCGCGGGCTTTTGGCATGACTACGCCACTGACGGCTCAGGCAGTGGTACTGATGATCGTACCGGTAGCTTGGCCGCTGCTGTTGACGCTTGGTTTGGTTGCTGCCGCAACAGATGCTTTACGGCCATCATCGGAGTCGCCATCCACACGGGTATCGCGCCCGCGCTGGTTGACTTCCTTCGCTTCCGGCTTCTGAAGCACCTGCAAGGCACTGGCCAAACTGGAGGATGAAACGGAGTTGATAGACACGATTAACCTCCTTGGAAAAAGGCATCTTTACGACGATACCTAATAGTTAATATCGGCGGAAAAAGGGCTTTCTTGAGGTTCCGCCAAAATAGTGCCACTTCTGAAAACAAGCATACACCAATTGCTGTGCAATTCCTGCCTCAGATTGCGCGGATGACATCGAATAGAACGATGAGGTGCAACGTTCCCTCTAAAACCGGTTTTCTTGAAGGGCGCCTCTAATAATTCAGACTCGGTCTTGCCTGACGTTTTGAATTATTAGAGGCGTCCTTCCGTCCCTGAAGTCCATCTCCTATGAGTTTGTTGGATCGCAGCAGAAGTCATGCCAAAAGCTTCCAATGCGGGCAGTCGCCGTTGGAAACCGGCGAGGTCAGTGCGAGTGAAACGCGCTCGAAATTCTGATCGCGCATTTTGATCTGGCAAGTGCCTTTGGAGCCGTCCAGGCAAATGAAGCTTTTACGTCCATTGCGCTCGCGGGGGCCCTTCCAGTTCGAGCAGTTGCCGCAAACGCTCTCGCTGGCATTCAGGGGAATGAAATTGACGGAAATTGGAAGCGTGGATGCAAAGTTCACTACTGGTTTCATGTTTTACCTCGAATCGTCTGTTGAAAACTCAGGTCAGCCGCAGTTACGGCTCCGGTCAGCATGATAGTTGCGGCATATAACATCTGTGTTACAGCGAAAAAAGATATGCCAGTCAAGTACATAAAAATGTCATATGCGTCTGTTATGTTGATCCGTCAATTTGACATTACCGGGTTTAAGTCATGACAACCGCGAACCCTCTTCATCATCTCGCGCCAAGTGGCGGTTCCAGGCCGGGTAATCAGACCGGGCTGTTGCGTGCCGTTTACGACGTCATCGAGCATCGGCGGCTGGCCCCGCTTTTTCAGCCCATCATCGACATGAAAAGCGGACGGATCATCGGCTACGAAGGCCTGATTCGCGGCCCATCCGACAGCCCGCTGCATTCCCCGTCGAAACTGCTAAAACTGGCGCGTCAAACCGGCCTGTCCCACGAGATTGAAAAGTTGTGTTGCCAGGTTGTGGTGGAGCAATTCGTCAAACTCCAGTTGCCCGGCAATCTCTTCGTCAATTTCAGCCCGGAAGTGCTGATGCAGGAAAAATTCCTCGAAAATGGCAGCCTGGGCATTATTCGGGAAAAAGAACTTGATCCGCAGCATGTGGTCATCGAATTGACCGAAACCGATCCGGTATACGAATACAATCTGGAAATGCTGCTGGAGGTCGCTGCGCATTATCAGTCGCGCGGTTTCAAGATCGCCATCGACGACCTCGGCGAGGGGTTCTCCAGCCCGCGCATGTGGTCGGATTTGCGGCCCGATTTTGTGAAAATCGACCGGCACTTTATCCAGAATATCGACAAGGATTCGATCAAGGCGCAATACGTCAGGTCGTTGCTGAAAATAGTCGCCGATTCGGGATGCCAGGTGATTGCGGAAGGCATAGAAACCCATGCCGAATTGATGCTGGTGCGTGACCTCGATGTGCATTTCGGGCAGGGTTACCACATTGCACGCCCTTCCGACAACCCTTCCACGGTGGTTTCCGCAGAAGCCGTCAAATTGTTGCGTTCGCATACCCTTGCCCCAGCACCTGCCGGTGAACGCAACGGCAATAACCCGCATGGAATCGCCAAGTTGCTGATCAGGTCTCCCAGCGTCGCGCCGGACACCCCGAACGAAGAGGTGTTCAGGATGTTCGAAAACGATGAGCAACTTCATGCCGTGGTGGTGGTAAAAGATGGCGTGCCGCTTGGACAGATCAACCGCTATCCAATGATCGACCGCTTCGCCAGGCCGTTTCGCCATGAATTGTACGGCAAGAAGCCGTGCCACAAGTTCATGGATGCCGAGCCGCTGATCGTGGACATCAATATAACCATCCATGAGTTGAGTTATCTCATCGCGGCGGGGGATCGGCGCTATTTCTCCAACAGCTTCATCATCACAGAGAATGGTCTTTATCTCGGCACCGGCACTGGACACGACCTGATCCGAGAAATCACCGATATGCAGCTTTGCGCCGCCCGTTATGCCAACCCGCTCACCCAGTTGCCGGGCAACGTACCCATCAACGAGCACATCGACAAGCTCATCAACCAGCAGGCGACGTTTTGCGCCTGTTACTGCGACCTCGATCACTTCAAGCCTTTCAACGATGTCTATGGCTTCAGCCAGGGCGACGAAATGATCAAGATAACCGGCAAAATTTTGGCCGAATGCTGCGATCCCGAGCTGGATTTTCTCGGCCATATCGGCGGCGACGATTTCATCATCCTTTTCGGCAGTCCTGACTGGGAAGACCGCTGTCGCCGCGCGCTGGAAAAATTCTGTGTGGCGGTAGTGCCGTTTTTCAGCGCCGAAGATCGTGAAAAGGGCGGCTATATTACCGAGAACCGGCATGGGGAGAAGGAATTCCATGCCCTGACAACTCTCTCGATAGGCGCCACCAAGGTGGAACCGGGCATGTTCAAATCACACATGGAAATCTCCACGGTGGCGGCGGAAACCAAGAAAATGGCCAAGAAAATTCCCGGCAACAGCCTGTATGTCAACAACCGGCACTATCCGCCCTCGCCGTCCTTGCACTCGCCAATGCTTCAGTAACAGCTTTCGCCGCCAGGTTTATCGCCCCATTTTTGCTGCATGGCGAGGCATCATCAAGGATAATGCCTGTCTCTAAGACTACTCGCGCCACCCGAAACAATTCGTCATGCGCCTCCTGCACACTTCCGACTGGCATCTCGGCCAGACCTTGTACGATTTCGACCGTAGCTTCGAGCATCAGTGCTTCCTCGACTGGCTGCTGGAAACGCTGAAAACTGAACGCCCCGATGCGCTGCTGATTGCCGGCGACGTATTCGACAATTCGAATCCGTCTGCCAGTGCGCAGCACCAGTTGTACCGTTTTCTTACCGCCGCCCGAATGCAGGTGCCGCATTTGTCCATCGTGATGGTGGCGGGCAACCACGATTCGCCGGGACGCCTGGAAGCGACCGCGCCTTTCCTCCATCTGTTCGAGGCGGCGGTTATCGGCCATGTTCAGCGCCGGGCCGATCAGGGCATAGACCTGGAGCGCCTGGTGGTGCCGCTGAGGGATGCCCAAGGTAATGTCGCGGCCTGGTGTCTGGCGATTCCCTTTCTGCGCCCCAGCGATGTGCCGCGCGTTGAGGATGCGTCCGATCCCTATCTCGAAGGCGTTGCCGAGTTGTATCGGCAGGCGCTGACGGTGGCGCTGGCACGCCGCCAGCCGGGGCAGGCGATCGTTGCGATGGGGCATTGCCACATGGTCGGCGGGCAGGTTTCCGAAACTTCCGAGCGGCATATCGTGATCGGAGGAGCCGAAGCGTTGTCGGCGGGGATTTTCGATCCGGCGATAGTCTATGCCGCGCTCGGGCATTTGCATTTTCCCCAGGCGGTCGGGGGGAGGGCGCATATCCGCTATTCCGGCAGCCCTTTGCCGATGTCGTTTGCCGAGGTCGATTATCCCCACCAGGTATTACGCATCGAACTCGACGGAGAACTCGTCACGGAAATCCAGCCGATTCCGGTTCCCCGCGCCGTGCAACTGTTGCGCGTGCCGAAAAAGCCCGCGCCCATTGATGAGGCGTTGGCCGCGCTTGCCGCACTGGAACTGCCGGACAGGCCGGAACAAGAGCAACCTTACCTCGAAGTCCGGGTGCGCCTGGATGCGCCCGAGCCGGGGCTGCGCGCGCGAGTCGAAGCCGCGCTGCTTGGCAAGCCGCTGCGGCTGGCGCGGATCGAGCCGACCACGGCGCGCAGCGGCTCGGACGAGGATCAGCCTGCCGCGCTTTCCCTATCCGATCTCGAACGTTTGTCTCCCGAGAGTATTTTTGCCCGTCTGTGCGAACAAAAGATCGGGACTGAAATGCCAGAGCGCGAAACCTTGCTGGCTGAACTGAACGCTGCCTTCGCCGAACTGGCCAACGCTCCGGCGGAGGGGAACGCAGCATGAGAATCCTCGCGATCCGCGGCAAGAACCTCGCCTCGCTGGCGGGCGAATTCGAAGTCGATTTCCAGCAGGAACCGCTGCTTGGAGCCGGGCTGTTCGCGATCAGCGGCCCCACCGGTGCGGGCAAGAGCACGCTGCTGGATGCGCTGTGCCTGGCCCTGTTCGACGATACCCCACGACTCAAGAGCGCCGATGCGCGCGGGATCGAGTTGCCCGACGTCGGTGCGGAAACCACCTTGCCCAACGACCGGCGCAACATCCTGCGCCGTGGCTGTGCCGAAGGTCATGCCGAGGTGGATTTTCTCGGCAACGACGGGGTAGGCTATCGTTCGCGCTGGAGCGTGCGGCGCGCCGGTCTCAAACCGGGGGGCAGGCTGCAAAAAATCGAGATGATGCTGATCCGCATCGCCGACCAGCAACCGGTCGGCAGCCATCTCAAGAGCGAAGTGGTCAAAACCATCGTCGAGAAAATCGGGCTTTCCTTCGAACAATTTACCCGCGCGGTGCTGCTGGCGCAGAACGAATTTTTTACCTTCCTTAAAGCCAGTGACGACGAGCGCGCCGCGCTGTTGCAGACCCTGACCGGCACCGACCGCTTCGAAATCCTTTCCCGCCGCGCCTTCGAGCGGCACAAGGCCGAGCAGGACAAGCTGCGCCAACTGCACGACCGCCTGGCCGACCAACAGCCCTTGTCCGCCGAGGAACGCATCCGGCAGGAGAGCGAACAACTCGCAACCCAATCCGCCATCCAGGCGCAAGTCGAGCAGGAGAAGCTGCTCGCCAGCCACTTGCGTTGGCATCAGGAACTGGAAAAGGCCCTCCAGCGCGAATTAGAGGCACAAGCTGAACTGGAAAAAGCCAACGCCCAACGCGAAGCCGCCGCGCCGCGCCGCGCCAGCTTTGAGCAGGTCGAAGCGGTGCAGGGCGCCAAGCCGTTGGTTGCCGAAGCTCAGCGCGTTGAAAAGGCATGTGCCGAAATCGCCGTGCAGGCGAGCGATGCCCAAGAGTCCGTTGCCTCTTCGGCTAAAGTTTGCAATTCAGCGAAAACCGCTAGCGAATTCGCCTGCACGGAACTGAGCAAGCTGGAAGGCGCAGGCAAACTGTTTGCGCCGCTGATAGCGCAGGCGCGCCGACTTGATATCGAGGTCGCTACCCGGCGCACTGCCCATGCCAGCGAGGATAAGGTTCATAGCGATGCGTTGGCCGCACTCGCTAAGGCAAAAAACGACCTCGACAGTAATCAGAAAGCTATCCTTGCGGCGCAAGCCCAACTGCAAATCGCCCAGGTATGGCTGGCAGAGCACCGCCACCTGCAACCCCTGGCCGAAGAGTGGATGCGCTGGGATACCTTGTTCACCAGCGCCGCCGAGGAACAGCAGCATATCGTGCAAGTCAACGAAGAGCTCCAGAGCTTGGGGGGGCAGGGACAACAGCAAGCCCGGCTGGCCGAGGAAGGCGAAACCCGGCTGGCTGCCGCCGCCAACGCCTTGCAAGCGTCGGAGTCCGAACTCCAGAATGCCGCCGCCGCATTGAAACGCTACGATGCGGAAGCGCTGGCGCGCGCCAGGGGTGAGTTGGACAAGCGCAAGGATGTGCTGCTGAATGCCGACCAGGCGTGGCGCGAACGTCGCGCAGGGGAGGCGCAACTCAACGCACTGGCGAGCGAAACCGACGAAATCGGCCTGGCCCTGGCAACCGCTCAAGAGCAGCTGAATCAGGTGCGCGCGCAACAGCCGGTCGCCCTGGCGACGGCACAACAGGCCGAGCGTGACTGGCGGGTGGTATTTGAAGCCGCGCAGGAAAGCGTAGGCGCGTTGCGCGAGCAACTGCAAGCCGGTGCGCCCTGCCCGGTGTGCGGCTCGCTGGAGCATCCTTACGTTAGGCATGACCCGGCCCTGGACAATGCGCTGGCGCGCCTTGAGGACGGCATGAAGCACTGCCGGCAGGCAGTCAAAGAGCTGGAAGTCGAGGAAAAGACCCAGCTCAACCAGCTTGAGAATCTGGGCGGGCGCATCGGTAAAATCCAGCTACTAAGCGCCCAGCTCAAGCTGGACCAGGAAAATATCCTGACCGCGTGGTCACAAGCCGTTTCCCGTTTGTCGGAACTGTTCGGCGCTGAACCGGCGGAATTCCCAATCTGGTCGGCTAGCCAGCTCGCCCGGATTGAGGAGGAAACCCTGCGTCTGGCCGAACAGGAAACCCAGCTGCGTCAGGCGACGATCAATCGGCAAACGGCACAGGAACGCCTCAATGCCGCACGCAACGCGCATGATGCGCTGAAGGATGAAGCCGCGCGCCTGAAAGCTGGCGCCGAGCGCACCCTGTCCGCGATCCAGTCCGCCCGCGAGCACCGGGCCAATGTTTTGCAACGTCAGCAGAAAGCGTTGGAGCAACTGGATCAGGCTCAACTGGACCAGGCGCATTCCAGCGATGGCTGGCGCGCCAAATGGGCGGCGGATCCTCGGCAGTACCATGCCGCCTGCCGCCGGGAAGCCGAGCAGTGGTCGGCACAGAAGAACAGCGAAGTAACGCTGCTGGCCGATTTGAGCCGTCTGGAGACGGCAGCGCGCGGATTGTCCAGGCAGGCAAGCGAAGCCGAGGCGGCTCACCACCTGGCCCGCCAGGCGCTGACGGAAAGCGCCGAACAACTGCAAAAACAGCAGGCTGCCCGCCGCAGCATATTCGCCGGCATGAGCTTGCCCGCATACCCCGAGGGAGTTCTCCCCCCGTCCCTCGATGAACTGGAAGCGCAACAAATCGACAGCCATTTGAGCAACGCTATCGAGGCAGCCCGCCAGCAGCATGCAAACGCCCTGTATGTTTTCAAGGAAAGCGAACAACAACTGGCCGTCCAGCAGGAAACGCTTGCCCAGTGCTCGAAACAGCTCGAAGCCAACAAAATAGCGGCACAACAGGCTGCTGCGGGCTTGGCAAGCTGGTTGAACGAGTTCAATGCGCGCGCGCCTGAAAATACCCCGCTGGATAGCGCATCCCTGCATGGCCTGCTCGCCCACGATGCCGCCTGGATGAGTGCCGAACGGCACGCGTTGGGACAACTGGATACCGCCGTCGCCGGCGCAGAGGGCGGTTTGGCGCAGATGCGCAGGCAGCGCGCCGACCACGAGAGCGCCCGCCCCACCGAAGATGCCCCGGAAACCGTTCAGGCCAAGCTGGAGCAGGCGGCAGCGGCACTGAACGGCTTGCGCGAAAACTTGAGCGGGGTAGAGCTGGCGCTACGCCGGGACAACGAGATCAGGCTAAAAGCCGCCGAACTGCTGGCCGCTCTCGAAGCCCAGGAGAAAACCGCGCGGCTGTGGGCGCGGATGAACGACCTGATCGGCGCCGCCGACGGCAAGAAATTCCGTAATTACGCCCAGCAGTTGACCCTCGATATCCTGCTCGGTTACGCCAATGCCCACCTCAAGGATCTCTCCCGGCGC
>CALMWM010000658.1 GCA_937873435.1 uncultured Gallionellaceae bacterium | reverse complement strand
ACCCGGCCGTAGTCGGCGCCGTGGTTGCGGTAGTGGAACAGGCTGATGTTCCAGTTCTGGCTCATGTTGTCGAGGAAGTTCATCAGCGCGCCTGGTCGTTCGGGGAATTCGAAGCGGTAGAGCACTTCGTTGTCGACGTGCGGGGCGTGGCCGCCGACCATGTGGCGGACGTGGAGCTTGGCCATTTCGTTGTTGCTCATGTCGAGCGGTTGCAGGCCCTTGCGCTCCAACGCGGCGAGCAGTTTTTCGATTTCGGCGCGGTTCTGCACCTGGATGCCGGCGAAAACGTGGGCCTTGGCCGAATCGGAAAAACGGTAGTTGAATTCGGTGATGCTGCGCTTGCCCAGCAAGGCGCAGAACGCCTTGAAGCTGCCGGGCTTCTCGGGGATGGTGACGGCGAGGATGGCTTCGCGCTGCTCGCCCAGCTCCGAGCGTTCGGCGACGAAGCGCAGGCGGTCGAAATTCATGTTGGCGCCGGAGGCGATGGCGACCAGGGTTTTGCCCTTGAGCTTTTCGCGCGCGGCATACAGCTTCGCCCCGGCGACGCCCAGCGCGCCGGCGGGTTCGAGAATCGAGCGGGTGTCTTCGAAGACATCCTTGATCGCGGCGCAGATCGCGTCGGTGTTCACCAGGATCACCTCGTCAACCAGTTCGCGGCAGATGCGGAAGGTTTCCTCGCCGACCTGCTTGACCGCGACGCCGTCGGCGAAAATGCCGACTTGCGGCAGCGTGACGCGCTGGCCTTGCTTGAGCGATTGGTACATGGCGTCGGCGTCCACCGGCTCGACGCCGATGATCAGGGTTTCCGGGCGCAGGCGCTTGACGTAGGCGGCGATGCCGGCGATCAGGCCGCCGCCGCCGACCGGCACGAAAATCGCGTGGATAGCCCCGCTGTGCTGGCGCAGCATTTCCATCGCGATGGTGCCTTGGCCGGCGATCACGTCGGGGTCGTCGTAGGGGTGGACGAAGGCGAGTTTTTTCTCCTTCGCCAGTTCGATGGCGTGGAGGTAGGCGTCGCTGTAGGAGTCGCCGTGCAGCACCACCGTGGCGCCGCGCGCGGCGACTGCGTCCACCTTGATCTGCGGGGTGGTGGCGGGCATCACGATGGTTGCCGCGCATTTGAGTTTTTGCGCCGACATCGCCACGCCCTGGGCGTGGTTGCCGGCCGAGGCGGCGATCACGCCGCGTTTGAGTACCTTTTTCGGCAGTTGCACCATCTTGTTGTAGGCGCCGCGCAGCTTGAAGGAGAACACCGGCTGCATGTCCTCGCGCTTCAGCAGCACCGTGTTGTTGATGCGCTGCGAAAGGTTGGGCGCGGCTTCCAGCGGGGTTTCGACGGCCACGTCGTAGACGCGGGCGGTGAGGATACGTTCGAGGTAATCGTTGGGCATGTTGGGTTAGGCGAAATCAAGGCAAATGAGCTTCAAAGGGTAGCAGGAATTGCGCCAAATCCGAAGCGTGCCATTCCGTTAAAGGCCAATTCCTGCAATAATCGGCGCACCAAACCAACAAGCACTAAATGCAACGGGGATAACCATGACGCAAGACGAATTGAAACAAGCCACCGCGCGCGCCGCCATCGAGCATGTGCCGAGCGGCATCATCGGGGTGGGCACCGGCTCCACCGCCAATTTCTTCATCGACGAACTGGCGAAGATCAAGCACAAGATCGACGGCGCGGTCGCCAGCTCGGAAGCCACCGCCCAGCGCCTGAAGGGACACGGCATCGAAGTGCTGGAACTCAACAGCGTGGGCGAACTGGCGGTGTATGTGGACGGGGCCGACGAGATCACCGCGCACATGCACATGATCAAGGGCGGCGGCGGCGCGCTGACGCGCGAGAAGATCGTCGCGGCGTGCAGCAAGAAATTCGTGTGCATCGCCGATGCGAGCAAGCTGGTCGGAATGCTGGGCAAATTCCCGCTGCCGGTGGAAGTGATCCCGATGGCTCGCAGCTACGTGGCGCGCCAGTTGACCGCGTTGGGCGGCCAACCGGTGCTGCGCCAGGGCTTCACCACCGACAACGGCAATGTGATTCTCGACGTGCATGGCCTGCAGATCATGAATCCGGTGGAACTGGAAAGCCGTATCAACCAGATCATCGGCGTGGTGACCAACGGTTTGTTCGCCGCGCGCCCTGCCGATGTGTTGCTGCTCGGCGCGGCGGACGGGGTGAAAACTCTGACTGCCATATAACGGTCACATTGCGAAGTTAAGATTCGCGCTTTTAGGTATTTTTTTAGGAGCATAAAAAATGGCGGGTGAGCATATTTACAAGCAGTTCGATGCAGAGCTGGAAGGCGTGCGCGCACTCGTGCTGCAAATGGGCGGCCTGGTCGAAGAGCAGATCGTCAGGTCGATCGAAGCGCTGACTACCGGCGACGAAGAACTCGCCAACCAGGTGATTGCCGACGACCACAAGGTCAATACGCTGGATGTGAACATCGATGAACAATGCACCCACATCATCGCACGCCGCCAACCGACTGCCGGCGACTTGCGCCTGGTGATGACGGTGATCAAGATCACTACCGATCTCGAACGCATCGGCGACAAAGCCGGCAAAATCGCACGCCTGAGCAAGCGCATCTACGGTGCCGGCCTGACCCGCCCGCGTTTCCGCGAAATCGAGCTGATGAGCGAACTGGTGCTGGAAATGCTGCGCAAGGCGCTGGATGCCTTTGCCCGCCTCGATGCGGATCTGGCGGTGGACGTCAGCCGCGCCGACGAGAAGGTGGACGAGGAATTCCGCTCGGTGTTCCGCCAACTCATCACTTTCATGATGGAAGACCCGCGCACCATTTCGCAGTCGCTCGACGTAATGTTTACCGCCAAGGCCATCGAGCGTATCGGCGACCATGCCAAGAACATCGCCGAATACGTGATCTATATGGTGAAGGGCAAGGACGTGCGCCACACCACGCCGGAAGAAATCGAACAGCAAATTCGCGGGAAATAATGAAGGAACATTCCACGGTTGCTGCCGTCGATCTGGGATCGAACAGTTTCAGGTTGCAGGTGGCGCGGGTGGTGGACGACCAGCTTTACCCCCTCGACGCATTGAAAGACACGGTGCGCCTCGCCGCCGGATTGAACGAGGACAAGGTGCTCGACCAGGAAACCCGCGAGCGCGCCATCGCCAGCC
>CALMWM010000657.1 GCA_937873435.1 uncultured Gallionellaceae bacterium | reverse complement strand
ACGGCGAATTGGTGAGGTGAAATGGGTATAGGATTCATAGGCCAGCCCGAAATGGCCGACGTTGTCCGGGCTGTACACGGCTTGCTTCAGCGAACGCAGCATTACGGTTTGCAGCAACTGCTCGTCGGGACGGCCTTTCACCTTCGCCAACAATTTGGCGTAATCCTTGGCATGAGGATCGTCGTCGCCGCTCAGAGCGAGGCCGAATTCCTTGAGGAATTCGTGCAGATTTTTCAGTTTTTCCGGCGTCGGGCCTTCGTGGACGCGGTATAGCGTGGGATGTTCATGCGCTTGCAAAAAGTCGGACGCGCACACGTTGGCCGCCAACATGCATTCCTCGATCAGGCGATGAGCATCGTTGCGATGCACCGGCACGATGCGTTCGATCTTGCCCTTGTCGTCGAAGATCATCTGGGTTTCGACCGTCTCGAAGTCGATCGCGCCGCGCTTCTCGCGCGCCTTGAGCAACACCTTGAATAATTGATACAGATTTTTCACGTGCGGCAATAACGCCTGATAATTGACCGCGTCCTCCCCATTCTCGTCGGCCAGCATCGCCGCCACCTTGTTATAGGTGAGACGGGCATGTGACCACATCACCGCGGGGTAAAAGCGATAGCTTTTGATGCTGCCACTCGACCCGATGCTCATTTCGCACACCATGCACAAGCGATCGACTTCCGGGTTTAGCGAACACAGGCCGTTGGACAGTTCTTCCGGCAACATGGGAATCACCCGGCGCGGAAAATACACCGAATTGCCGCGATCGTAGGCTTCCTTGTCGAGCTCATCGCCCGGTTGCACATAATGGCTGACATCGGCAATCGCCACGAAGAGTTTCCAGCCCTTGCCGTCCGCCTCGCAATACACCGCGTCGTCGAAATCGCGAGCTGTTTCACTGTCTATGGTTACCAGCGGCAAATGGCGGACATCCTCTCTGTCCTTGAAGTCTTTCTTCTGCACCAATGCAGCAAATTTCTTTGCGACCTTGGCGACTTCCTTGGGGAATTCATGCGGCAAATCGTGTTTGCGCAAGGCGATCTCGATTTCCATGCCCGGATCGGCATAGTTGCCCAGCACTTCTATTACTCTGCCGATGGGTTGGGAATTCTTGTTGGGCTGTTCGACAATTTCAACTGTCACCACTTGGCCGGATTTGGCCTTCTTGGTCTCGTTGGGTGGAATCAGAATGTCCTGGCTGATGCGCCGGTTTTCAGCAACCACGAAATAGATGCCGTGATCGTTGTGTATCCGTCCGACCAGTTGGGTATTGGCACGTTCCAGCACCTCAACGATGCTCGCTTCGCGCCTTCCACGCCTATCCACGCCGGTTTCGCGCGCCATCACACGGTCGCCGTGCAACGCCTTGTCCATCTGCTTGGCGTTGAGGAACAAATCCTCGCTGCCGTCGTCTGGAACGAGGAATCCGTAACCGTCCGGATGGCCTTGTACTCGACCCTTGATCAGGTCGAGCTTGTCCACCATGCAAATCGCTCCCTTGCGGTTGCGCATAATCTGGCCGTCGCGCACCATGGCGCCAAGGCGGCGGCTGAAAACATCCAGTTCGTCGTCCTCGATTCCCAGCAGATCTGCAAGATGATCCTCATCCACCGGCACGCCTTGCCCGGTCAGGATTTGCAGAATGAATTCACGGCTTGGTAAAGGGTGGTCGTATTGAGCGCGTTCGCGCTCTAGGTAGGGGTCTTGCTGACGGATTTTTTGCTTCTTCGTTGACAAAATAATTATTTCCTATTAAAGTTCGCGCTTCCTGAATTGCCCAGATGGCGGAATTGGTAGACGCACTAGGTTCAGGTCCTAGCGGTGGCAACACTGTGGAGGTTCGAGTCCTCTTCTGGGCACCAAAAAACTCTGTTAAAGCCGCACCCAAGGGTGCGGCTTTTTCATGTCCAAAAATCATGCCTTACGGCAACTGCAAGACTGCCTTACCTCCACAACCTTCGGCATTTTACCTTATCGGCGCTCAAGGCACCTCAAGTTTCTCACGCTGTTTCAGACAGCAGAAATGAAAACGGCCCACATCGCTGTGAGCCGTTTAAAACTGGTTGCGGGGGTAGGATTTGAACCTACGACCTTCGGGTTATGAGCCCGACGAGCTGCCAGACTGCTCCACCCCGCGTCAACAAAACCATTATACGGACATTCTCGATATTTATCAAGAAATACTATCGGGAATACAGGTGGCAACGGACTTCTGCGCTTGTCCCGATGCGCGTCGAGGCCGGATAAACGTCCCGGCATAGCGGCATTGCATGAGGGCAGCGCGGATGAAAGTGGCAACCGCTGGGCGGGTTGGCGGGCGAAGGCAAGTCTCCGCTCAGGCGGATGATTTCGCGTTTCCCGCCAGGATCAGCCACTGGTGCGGCAGACAGCAGCGCTTGGGTGTAAGGATGGCGCGGGGCGCTGAGCAATTCGGCCACGCCGCCGCGCTCGACGATGCGCCCCAGATACATCACCGCCACTTCATGGGCGAAATATTCCACTACCGCCAGGTTGTGGGTAATGAACAGGTAGGCAAGGCCCAGTCGATCCTGCAATGATTTCAGCAGATTTAAAATTTGCGCCTGCACCGAGACATCCAGCGCACTGGTAGGCTCGTCACAGACGATCAACTTGGGATTCACCGCCAAAGCACGTGCGATGGCGATGCGCTGGCGCTGCCCGCCGGAAAATTCGTGGGGATAACGGAAGCGCGCTTCCGCCGCCAGGCCGACCTGCTGCAAAAGCTGATCCATGCGCGCCTGGCGTTCGTTTTCCGAGTTGCCTACACGCAGCGCGATCATGCCTTCTTCGAGAATATCGCCGACCCGCATCCGCGGATCGAGCGAGGCATAGGGATCCTGGAAGATTACCTGCAAGTCGGCGCGATAAGGTCTCAGCTGGGAAGATGACAAGCCAGCCAATTCGTTGCCGGCATAGCGCACGCTGCCGGCAGTGGGCCGCAGTAGTTGCAGGATGCCCTTGCCTACCGTGGTCTTGCCGCAGCCGGACTCGCCTACCAGTGCCAGCGTGCGCCCGGCGCAGATTTCCAGATCGACGCCGTCGACCGCCATGACCTGGCCGACGACTTGCTGAAACAGCCCCTTGCGGATCGGAAAATGCACTTTGAGGTCGGCGACCTGTAGCAAGGCCTCGCTAGTGCTAGGCTCACTTTCCGCGCTGACTTGGACACCATGAATAACCGCTTGCGATACAACCAGCGTGTCCGCCAAATGACAGCGGACTCCCCTCCCCTCGGTGTTTTCCCGCCATTGCGGCACGTCGCTGCGGCAGATTTCGGCGGCATGATCGCAGCGCTCGACAAAACGGCAACCGGTAAATTGCTGATCGAGGCGCGGCACCGAGCCTTTGATGACGTCGAGTTGTCTGCCCCGCTTGGCGTGGCCGGGCAAAGAGGCGAATAGTTTTTGCGAGTAGGGATGGCGCGGGGCCGTGAAAAAGCTGGCTCGATCCGCCAGTTCGACGATTTCCCCTGCATACATTACCGCGACCCGGCTGGCCATTTCCGCCACCACGCCCAAATCGTGGGTGATCAGCAAAATCGCCATGCCGCGTTTTTTCTGCAAGTGGCGCAACAGCTCCAGCACCTGCGCCTGGATGGTGACATCCAGCGCGGTGGTCGGTTCGTCGGCGATCAACAGTTCCGGTTCGCAGGCCAAGGCGATGGCGATCATCACGCGCTGCTTCATGCCGCCGGAAAGTTGGAACGGATAATCGCCGCAACGGCGCGCGGCATCAGGGATACCCACCTCGTCGAGCAGCCCGATTGCTCGCTGCCGAGTCGCCTCGCCTCGCAAATCGGTATGGCGCAACAAGGTTTCGACGATCTGCTGGCCGACGGTCATTACCGGGTTGAGACTGGTCATCGGTTCCTGGAAAATCATCGCGATGCGCTTGCCGCGCACATTGCGCATAGCAATTTCCGGCAATCCCAGCAAATCCTCGCCGTCGAGCATGATCGATCCGGCGGCGACATGCCCCACGTCCGGCAGCAAGCGCATGATCGAAAGCGCGGTCATCGACTTGCCGCAGCCCGATTCGCCGAGCAAGGCAAAGGTTTCGTGACGCCGGATCTCGAAACTGATGCCATCGACCGCGCGCACCTGATTCTTGCCGCTTTCCAGCACGGTGGCGAGATTCTTCACCTGCAACAGTGCGTCGCTCATTTCAGCCTCGGATCGAATGCGTCGCGCACGCTGTCGGCGAACAGGTTGGCCGCCAGCACCAGCGTGAACATGAAACTGAAAGCCGCCGCCAACGACCACCACACCATCGGTTCGCGCGCCATTTCGAGACGCGCCGCATTGATCATGTTGCCCCAGCTCTGGGTGGTGGGATCGACACCGACGCCGACGTAGGACAACACCGCCTCGGCCAACACCAGACCGGAGAAATCCAACACCACATTGATCAGCACGATGTGCATCACATTGGGCAAAATATGGCGCAGGATGATGCGTAGATGGCCGACGCCGAAAGCCGTGGCGGCCTGGATGAAATCGGCCTCTCGCAGCTTCATCGCCTCGCCGCGCAACAAGCGGCACAACCCGGTCCAACTGGTCAAGCCGAGGATCAGGCACAAAAACAGCAGACGCATGTCTGCACGGGCGTTAACGGTATCGAACAGCTCGGCGTTGCTGTCCATGTACACCTGCAGAATCAGCACTGCCGCGGCGATCAGCAGCACGCCGGGAATCGAATTGAGGGTGGTATAGATATACTGGATCAGGTCGTCTACCCAACCGCGAAAATATCCTGCCGCGATCCCCAGCAACAGCGCGAACGGCAGCATCACCAGCGTAGTGACCGTGCCGATCACCAATCCGGTGCGAATGCTCTTGAGCGAAAGGTAAAACACATCCTGCCCCACCTTGTCGGTGCCGAAAATATGGTACTCGAAGGACAGCGCCGCCGCCGTCGAGCCGATAATCAGGGTGGCGCCCAGCGTGGCGAGAATGGTGCGCCACGGAATCTCGTCGCGGCCCTGCCGGATCAGGTTCCAGGCCGCCCCGACGGACACCTCGCGCGAACGCGCCAGCGACAATGTAAGCAGCAGCGCACAACCCCACCACAGCACCACCCCATGAAATATCCCCTTGGCAATAGAGGCGGCGATGTCCGCCGTACGCTCGGCAGTATCTTCGAGATGCGCCCCACCGTACTTGAGCCGGGGAAAGGCGCGCACCTGGCGGCCATCCGGCAATTCAGTGGTTTCCTTGGCGAAAAGGTGAGTAGCAAAAGGAGCGGAATAGGTTTTTTCGACCCGCGTGCGCAACGCGCTCGTCATCAGATCGAATAGGCTCAAGACTTCCGGGGAATATTGGCGTTGCACGCCGTTCCCGGCCTCGGGTAAAGGCAGGCGGAAATGCAGCGAATCGGCCAAACCGATCACCACGAATGCGGACAACACCACTGCGGAAATCATCCCGTCCCGGCTACGCGCCACCTTGCGCCAGGGGGCAAGCAGATGCTCGTGGTGCCGCACGCGCCACACATACACGCCCACGACGGCCACCAGCA
>CALMWM010000656.1 GCA_937873435.1 uncultured Gallionellaceae bacterium | reverse complement strand
GGCGGGACTTCCTGGCTGGTGCGCTTGCGGATATAGGCGGCGAGGGTGTCGCTTAAGGGTTTTCGAGCGCCCTCTCCCCAACCCTCTCCCGCTCGCGGGAGAGGGGGCAATGGTTCCCCTCTCCCTGTACCCGCAAGGGGCATCACCGCCGAGAGCGGCAGCAAAGCTGCTCGCTCTGGCGAGACGGGAGAGGGGCTAGGGGAGAGGGCAACCAATGCCGCCGTGACGAATTCCGGCACCGGCACGCAGGCTGCCCGGATGCGCTTGGGCAGCGCCTTGACCAGCCAAGTGACTTTCTCGCGCAGCATTCCCGGCACCAGCCATTCGCAGCTCGCGCTGTCGAGCTTGTTGAGTAGGTGCAGCGGCACAGTCAGGGTTGCGCCGTCCAGCGGATGGCTGGGTTCGAAACGGTAAGTGAGGCGGCATTCGCTTCCCGCGACCAGCAAGGTTTCTGGAAATTGTTCTTCGGTAATCGCTTCCGCGCCGTGGCGCATCAGGTCGTCGCGGGTCATGAAGAGCAGGCGCGGTTGGGTTTTTTCCGCGTCGCGCCGCCACTTGTCGAAATCCACACCGTTGTGGATGCCCGCCGGGATGCGCGCGTCGTAGAAGGCGAACAGGGTTTGTTCGTCCACCAGCACGTCCTGGCGGCGCGATTTGTGTTCGAGTTCCTCGACTTCGGCGGTCAGCTGGCGGTTGTGCTCGAAAAACTTGGCGCGGGTGTTGAATTCGCCTGCCGCCAGCGCGCCGCGGATGAAGATTTCGCGCGATTCGGCGGGGCTGAGCGGGCCGTAATGCACGCGCCTCCGCGAGACGATGGTGATGCCGTAGAGCGTGACGCGCTCGAAGGCAGTCACCTGCGCCGGCTGTTTTTCCCAATGCGGGTCGAAGTAATGACGCTTGGCCAGGTGGGCGCCCACCTGTTCCAGCCATTCCGGCTCGATTTTCGCCACGGTGCGCGCGTAAAGGCGGGTGGTTTCGGCCAGTTCCGCGGCCATCGCCCACTTCGGCCCTTTTTTAAACAAGGCCGAGCCGGGGAAGATCGAAAACTTGATTCCGCGTGCGCCGTCGTATTCCTGCGCGTCGGCCTTGAAGCCGATGTTGCCGAGCAGGCCGGCGAGCAGCGCCTTGTGGATTTCCTCATAGGACGCCGCTACCTGATTTTCGCGCCAGCCCATTTCTGATACCACGCTGTGAAGTTGGCCGTGGAGTTCGCGCCATTCGCGCATACGGATCGGCGAGAGGAAGTTGTCGCGGCACCAGTCGGTGAGTTTGCGCCGCGATTTCTGGTGCTTGAGCGCTTCGTCGTAGTATTGCCACAGGTTGAGGAAAGCCAGGAAATCGGAATTCTCGTCGACATGGCGGCGGTGTTTTTCGTCCGCCGCCTGCTGGCGTTCCTGCGGGCGCTCGCGCGGGTCTTGCAGGGAGAGCGCGGAAGCGATGATCAACAGTTCGGCGAGACAGTTGCCGGTCTTGGCGGCCAACACCATACGCCCGATGCGCGGGTCGATCGGCAGTTTCGCCAGTTCGTGGCCTAGCGGTGTCAGGTCGCCGCGTTCGTCCACCGCGTTGAGTTCCTCCAGCAGCTTGAAGCCGTCGGCGATGGCGCGCGAGTCGGGCGGCTCGATGAAGGGGAAATTCTCGACGTCGGCCAGCCCCAGCGCCTTCATCCGCAGGATCACCGCGGCCAGGTTGCTACGGCGGATTTCCGGGTCGGTGTAGGGCGGGCGCGCGGCAAAGTCTTCTTCCGCGTAGAGGCGCACGCAGATCCCGCTCATCACCCGGCCGCAACGACCGGCGCGCTGGTTGGCGGAGGCCTGGGAGATTTTCTCGACCAGCAGCCGTTCCACCTTGGCGCGGTAGCTGTAGCGCAGGATGCGCGCCTGGCCGGGGTCGATCACGTAACGGATGCCCGGCACGGTCAGCGAGGTTTCCGCCACGTTGGTGGCGAGCACGATGCGCCGTCCGCCGCCCGGCTTGAAAATACGTTCCTGCTCACTGGCGGAGAGGCGCGCATACAGCGGCAGGATTTCCGCGCCGGCGGGATGATGCTTGCGCAACGCCTCGGCGGTGTCGCGGATTTCCCGCTCGCCGGGCAGGAAGATCAGGATGTCGCCGCCTTGCGGCAGGCGCGCCAGGTCATCTACCGCATCGAGGATGGCGTCTTGCAAATCCTGCTCGGTTTCATCTTCTTCTTTGATCTTTAAAGGGCGGTAGCGCACTTCCACCGGGTACAGCCGCCCGGAAACCTCGATCACCGGCGCGCCGCCGAAGTGCTCGGAAAAGCGCTGGGCGTCGATGGTGGCCGAGGTGACGATGACTTTCAGGTCGGGGCGCTTGGGCAGCAACTGCTTCAGGTAGCCGAGCAGGAAGTCGATGTTCAGACTGCGTTCGTGCGCCTCGTCGATGATGATGGTGTCGTAGGCGGAGAGGAAGCGGTCATGCTGGGTTTCAGCCAACAGGATGCCGTCGGTCATTAGCTTGATATAGCTGTCTTCGCCGATGTTGTCGTTGAAGCGCACCTTGAAACCGACGTCGCGCCCCAGCGGCGAGCCCAATTCCTGTGCGATGCGTGTCGCCACGGTGCGGGCGGCGATGCGGCGCGGCTGGGTGTGGCCGATCCGGCCAAAGATACCCCGCCCCAGCTCCAGGCAGATTTTCGGCAACTGGGTGGTTTTTCCCGAACCGGTTTCGCCGCAGACGATCACTACCTGGTTTTTTTCTATGGCGGCGGCGATGTCGGCGCGGCGCGCCGAGACCGGCAATTCCTCGGGGAAATTCGGGCGCGGCAGCCGTTCGCAGCGCAACTGGGCTTTTGCGGCAGAGGCGGCAATCGCGGCCTCAAGTTGTGCAATCAGCTTGTCGGCAGGCTTACCGGACTTGACAATATCCCGCAGTTTTTGCCATTGGCGGCGCAAGCGGTGGCGGTCGGCGGTCAAACATTCGGCAATGGCAGCAGCGGGTGTTGAAACGGGCATAAACAGTAAATTCCTTTAATTACAAGATTATATCGCGTTGCTGGAAATTGCCGCAGCGATCGCGCGAAAAATAATGCAAATAGATGTTGACAGAAATAGTCGGATATATTTATACTTGGTCCAACTGCGAAATTAAACACAACTTGTAATCAGAATTTAAGGAGCTCATCATGGAATTTGAAATTAACGGCATTACTGTGGAAACCGACCCGGAAGGTTACCTGCGCGACTTGAACATGTGGTCTGAAGACCTGGCGAATAGCATCGCTAGCAAGGAAAAACTCGAATTGACGCCGAATCACTGGGAAGTTATCAACTTCTTGCGCCAAGGCTTTGCCGAGACCGGTACGGTGCCGAATATCCGCCTGATGCAAAAAGCCATGACCAAGGAATATGGTCCGGAAAAGGGTAATTCCAAGTATCTCTACGAATTGTTTCCCTACGGCCCGGCCAAGCAGGGTTGCCGCATCGCCGGTTTGCCCAAGCCGACCGGCTGCGTGTAGGCATACTCTCAGCGCGATGCGTCGGCAAGAGCATCAGCTCATCTTTCTCTCCCCTTCAGCCGCCTTCCCAGGCGGCCTTTTTTTGCCTGCTCGGCAAGGCCGCATGTCTGGCCGGGAGGGGAATGGATTGTACGCCGGCATCAAAGGTGCAAGGGTGTAAATCGCGAGGGAGGAAGTGCTGCCGGCTTGCGCCGTAATCAGATTTTGTTAAAGCAGTGCCAGATTGTGGCTCCAACATAACATTGTGTTTCGCATAAGGTTAGTTTCCGCCGCAACCTGGTCTTGTCAAAGCAAGACTAGGTTGTCGCGGTGGATCAGTTCCGGTTCGTCGACGTAGCCGAGGATGGCTTCGATTTCTGCGCTGGGGTGGCGCAGGATTTTTTGCGCTTCGTCGGCGTTGTAGTTGACCAGGCCGCGCGCGATTTCGCGGCCCTGACCGTCGACGCAGGTCACTACCTCGCCGCGTTCGAAAGCGCCGCTTAGTGCGGTCACGCCGATCGGCAACAGGCTTTTTCCTTCTTCGCGCAGTACCTTGACTGCGCCGTTGTCTAGGGTGAGCGTACCGCTTACTTGCAGATGATCGGCCAGCCACTGTTTGCGCGCGACAGTGACCATCTGTCCGGCGCTGAGTTCGGTGCCGATGGACTCGCCCTGAGCCAGGCGTACCAGCGCATCGGGTTCGCGGCCCCAGGCGATGACGGTGTGTGCGCCGCTACGCGCGGCGCGCTTGGCGGCGAGGATCTTGGTGAGCATCCCGCCGCGCCCGATGTCGCTACCGGCGCCACCGGCCATTTTTTCCAGTTCCGGGTCACCTGCCTGGGCTTGGGCGATCAGGGTGGCGCTCGGGTCTTTGCGCGGGTCGGCGGAAAACAAGCCTTTCTGGTCGGTGAGGATTACCAGCGCATCTGCTTCGATCAGGTTGGTGACCAGCGCGCCCAGCGTGTCGTTGTCGCCGAAACGGATTTCATCGGTGACGACGGTGTCGTTTTCGTTGATGATCGGGATGACGTTCAGTTCCAGTAAGGTGCGCAGGGTGGAGCGGGCATTCAGATAACGCTTGCGGTCGGCCAGGTCGTCGTGGGTCAGGAGGATTTGCGCGGTATGCAGGCCGTGCTGGCGGAAACACGATTCGTAGACCTGCACCAGCCCCATCTGGCCGACGGCGGCGGCGGCCTGCAATTCATGCACGGTCTTGGGACGCTTTTTCCAACCGAGACGCTGCATCCCTTCAGCCACTGCGCCGGACGATACCAGCACCACTTCGCGCCCCATTTTTTTGAGGCTGGCGATTTGCTGCGCCCAGTTGGCGATCGCGGCGTGGTCCAGCCCGGCACCGCTATTGGTGACCAGGCTGCTGCCGACTTTGACGACCAGACGTTTGGAATTGGCGAGTACGGAATTCATAACATTCATTGCTACGACAGGAAGATTTTCAGTTCTCTGGGGTTACCGCTGGCGTTTCCTCTGCGTCTTCCGCATCCTCAACGGTGCGCCGGTTTTGCTCCAGGTATTCCATGATGGCGTAGGTCAGCTCCTTGCATCCTTCGCCGTTCAATGCGGAAATGATAAAGCATTTGCCATCCCAGCCGAAGTCGCGCAGGAAAGCCTCGCGGTGCGCTTCGCGCTCTTCCGCCGCGATCATGTCCATCTTGTTCAGCACCAGCCAGCGTTCTTTTTCGTACAAGGCCGGGTCGTACTTGCGCAATTCCTCGACGATGGCGCGCGCATCGGCCACCGGGTTCACTCCCTCGTCAAAAGGGGCGATGTCGACGATATGCAGCAGCAAGCGGTTGCGCATCAAGTGGCGCAGGAACTGGTGTCCCAGCCCGGCGCCTTCGGCAGCGCCTTCGATCAGGCCGGGAATATCGGCGATCACGAAGCTGCGGTCATGATCCACACGCACCACGCCGAGATTGGGGTGCAGGGTGGTAAACGGGTAATCCGCGACTTTCGGCCTGGCGGCGGATACCGCCCGGATGAAGGTGGACTTGCCGGCGTTGGGCATACCCAACAAGCCGACATCGGCCAGCACCTTCAACTCCATCCGCAATT
>CALMWM010000655.1 GCA_937873435.1 uncultured Gallionellaceae bacterium | reverse complement strand
CGGCAAGACCGTGCTGGATGTCGGCTGCGGCGGTGGTATCCTGGCGGAAAGTATGGCGCAGCGCGGCGCGCAGGTTACCGGTATCGACCTCGGCGAAAAAAGTCTCAAGGTAGCCAAGCTGCATCTGCTGGAAAGCGGCGCCCAGGTGGATTACCGCCTGGTGGCGGTGGAAGAGCTGGCCAGGGAGCAGCCCGGCCACTACGACATCGTGACCTGCATGGAAATGTTGGAGCACGTGCCGGAACCCGCCAGCGCCGTCAGGGCCAGCGCCGAACTGGTCAAGCCGGGCGGTCACGTATTTTTTTCCACGCTCAACCGTAACGTCAAATCCTATCTGTTCGCCATCGTCGGCGCGGAATACCTGCTCAAGCTCCTGCCGCAAGGCACCCACGATTACGAGAAATTCCTCAAGCCTTCCGAACTGAGCGGCTTTTGCCGCTCCGCCGGGCTGGCGGTGGAAGGTATCGTTGGCATGAGCTACCAACCGTTTTCCAAAGTCTATTCCCTGGGCAGCGATACCAGCGTCAATTACCTGATTCATTGCCGGCGCAATGGTTGAAGCGGTTTTTTTCGACCTCGACGGCACGCTTGCCGACACCGCGCCGGATCTTGGCCATGCCCTCAACCTGCTACGCGAACAGCGCGGATTGCCGCATCTGGCGCTAGACATCATTCGTCCTTATGCCTCACACGGCGCGCGAGGCCTGCTTGAAATCGGCCTCGACCTGAGGCCCGACGATCTGGATTTCGGTGCGGCACGCCTGGAGTTCCTGGCTTTTTACGAACGCTACCTGTGCCATTACACCCGGCTGTTCGCCGGGGTCGCCGAACTGCTGGACGGGCTGGAGAGCCGCGGCATGGCTTGGGGGATAGTGACCAACAAACCGGCACGTTTCACCGATCCCTTGATCGAGCGTTTAGGCTTGGCCCAACGCGCTGCCTGCATCGTCAGCGGCGATACTTGCGCCAACGCCAAACCTCATCCCGAACCCTTGCTCTATGCCGCTCGTCAAGCCGGCAAGGACCCTGCGAAAAGCCTCTACGTCGGCGATGCCGAGCGCGACATCGCAGCTGCGCGCGCCGCCGGCATGGTTTCGTTGGTGGCGCTCTACGGCTACCTCGACGAGACCGACCGGCCGCATGAATGGCAGGCCGACGGCGCCATCGAATCCCCGCTTGGCGTATTCGACTACCTCTGAACGCAATGGCGCTTAGTCAAGCGCTTGCCTCGGCCGGGGTCTCCAGCAATTTCCACAGGCATTTCCCCTTGCTGGCCTTGTCGATGTCCCCGACTTGCTCGCGGTGCGCTACTAGTTCGTCTTCCGTGGCGGTCAGGACGATCAGGTTGCGCGGCACGCTGCGCAGTTCATGTCCGATGTCATGGTTGGGCGCTGGCTCTTCCAGCTCGATCATCAGGCTTTCCTGCCCGCGCGTCATCGCCAGATAGACTTCGGCGAGCAATTCGGCATCGAGCAGGGCGCCGTGCAAGGTGCGCCCCGAGTTGTCGATCGAATGGCGTTTGCACAGTGCGTCGAGATTGTTTCTCTGGCCGGGATTCGACTCCTTGGCCATTTTCAGGGTGTCGGTTATGGAGCAGCGCGAGTCGATGGCTTCCAGTCCGAGCATGTCCAGCTCGCGATTGAGGAAGCCGACGTCGAAGGGGGCGTTATGAATGATCAACTCGGCATCGCCGGTGAAAGCCAGCAGATCGTCGGCGATGTCGCGGAACAGCGGCTTGTCCTGCAAAAATTCCAGGCTGATTCCGTGTACCTGCTGGGCGCCGGCGTCGATCTCGCGTTCCGGGTTGAGGTAGCGGTGAAAACGATTGCCGGTCAGGCGCCGGTTGACCATTTCCACTGCGCCGATTTCGATGATGCGGTGGCCTTGTTTGGGGTCGAGGCCGGTGGTTTCGGTATCCAGAATAATTTGCCGCATGGCTTATCCTTTATGATGCATCTCGGTGATGCCGCGGTTCGCCAGTTGATCGGCGCGCTCGTTGCCTTCATGTCCGGCGTGGCCTTTGACCCACAGCCACTCGATATGGTGGCTGGCGGCCAACTGGTCGAGTTGTTTCCATAAGTCCTCGTTTTTCACCGGCTTTTTGTCGGCGGTGCGCCAGCCGCGCTGTTTCCAGCCATGTATCCACTCGCTGATGCCTTTTTGCACATATTTCGAATCGGTATGCAGCCGCACATGGCACTCGCGTGTCAGGGCTTCCAGCGCGCGGATCACCGCGATCA
This sequence comes from uncultured Gallionellaceae bacterium, assembly GCA_937873435.1. Lineage (GTDB taxonomy): Bacteria > Pseudomonadota > Gammaproteobacteria > Burkholderiales > Sulfuricellaceae > JAGXQV01. The sequence goes on along the minus strand of CALMWM010000655.1, from coordinate 324 downwards.
GTTCCATGCGGTTGTTGGTGGTGCCCGGTTCGCCGCCGCACAATTCCTTTTCGTGGCTGCCCAGGCGCAATAATGCGCCCCATCCGCCGGGGCCGGGATTGCCCTTGCAGGCGCCGTCGGTGAAAATTTCTACTATCGGTTGAGTCACTGTTCGTTCCTGTTGATGAGTTTTTGCGCTACCGGTTTGAGCGCTTTTTTCGCGGAGTGCAATTCGTTCCAGGTCGGGGTGATCAGGCGCATGCCGTGCACGCGTTTTCGCGCGCGCAGGAAATACACCCCCCCTGCCAGCGCCCACCAGCGGTCGCCGGCGGCTTCGAGAAAGCC
>CALMWM010000654.1 GCA_937873435.1 uncultured Gallionellaceae bacterium | reverse complement strand
GCGCCGCAGGGCTTCCTTGTGGAAAGTCGGCAACAGGCCGAAGCGGCTTTCCACCCAGACTTTCAGCACCGCTCCCTCAGGGCCGTTGGAATCGAATCCCCAACCTTGCAGCAGGCGCAGGTAGCTGGAACGGAAGCGCCGTTTGCCGGCGCCTTCGTCGCCCACCAGCGCGCCACCATCGAGACCGAACAGCAATTCCATGTAGTGCTCGAACATTTCCCCAGCCTGTGCCGCGCTTTGCGCTTGCCCCAGCTTTTCAAAGAAGGGCCGGTTCATCTCGCGCACACCGTTGATCTCCAGTGGCAGCGGGTAATCGTTGAACGTGGTGCTCGCCAGCAGCCCGGTGGCGATGCCTTCCAGGTTGGTGCTGTGGTCCTTGGCAATGGCTAGCGGGATGGCGGGCAGCGTTTTCATATTCCCATGCTAATGAGCAAGGTTTGTTCCTGTACCTATATAAATAGATCAATTCTCTATAAAACAACGTGTTATGTGGATTTGTCGGGGCTTGTGCGGTGTTTTCCCGGTTGCGTCATTTCTGACATTTGTATCCTCAATTGTCGGTTTTGCGACATACCGTCCAGGATTGCCATGTTTATAAAATATTGTTGTTATACAGTGTGTTACTCGAATATTTGTGGGCTGGCACAGTCGTTGCGTAATGCCAGTCATCGGGCCTTCGAGTCCGAACAAATTTCATCATTTTTTAAACGAAGGAGCACGAAAATGGCCAAGCTAAGACAAATCGCCTTCTACGGCAAAGGTGGGATCGGCAAGTCCACCACCTCGCAAAACACCCTGGCTGCGCTGGCCGAGATGGGGCAGAAAATCCTCATCGTCGGTTGCGATCCCAAGGCTGACTCCACTCGCCTGATCCTGCACGCCAAGGCACAGGACACCGTGTTGTCGCTGGCAGCTGAAGCCGGTAGCGTGGAAGACCTGGAAATCGAGGATGTATTGCGCGTCGGTTATCGCGACATTCGCTGCGTTGAATCCGGTGGTCCGGAGCCGGGTGTGGGTTGTGCAGGTCGCGGCGTGATTACCGCCATTAACTTCCTCGAAGAAAATGGCGCGTATGAAGGCGTGGATTATGTTTCCTACGACGTGTTGGGCGACGTGGTGTGCGGCGGTTTCGCGATGCCGATTCGCGAGAACAAGGCGCAGGAAATCTACATCGTGATGTCCGGCGAGATGATGGCGATGTATGCCGCCAACAACATCTCCAAGGGGATTCTGAAGTACGCCAATGCCGGCGGCGTGCGCCTCGGCGGCCTGATCTGCAACGAGCGTCAGACCGATAAGGAATACGAACTGGCCGATGCGCTGGCCAAGCGCCTGGGCACCAGCCTGATTCACTTCGTGCCGCGCGACAACGTCGTGCAACACGCCGAGCTGCGCCGCATGACGGTGTTGGAATACGATCCGGCCTCCAAGCAGGCTGAAGAATATCGCCAACTGGCCAATAAGATCCACAACAACGCTGGCAATGGCACGATTCCGACCCCGATCACGATGGAAGAGCTGGAAGACCTGTTGCTCGAATTCGGCATCATGCAGAAGGAAGACGAGTCCATCATCGGTAAGGCTGCTACCGCTGCGTAATCAACATGTAGGGTGGGTTGCCGGAATGCGCAACCCACCACGCAAAAGGAGTTTGAAATGACTACAGACGTTAAAACCCGGAACCGCGAAGCGATTCAGGAAGTGCTTGCGGCCTACCCGGAAAAAGCTGCCAAAAAG
>CALMWM010000653.1 GCA_937873435.1 uncultured Gallionellaceae bacterium | reverse complement strand
GGCGCGCTATTCGGGTATCGCGACCGCCGGCTTGATCTCCTCCAAACCGCTGCCTAGCGGCAAGGCGACGGCTTCGCGGCAACGGGCGACGATCTCCGGTTTCGACAGTTCGTGCTCGATGACATCCAGCGTGGCGCGACCGATATATTCGCTGTTGTGATCCAGCGATTCCATGGCCTTGAGATAAGCGCGACCGATCAAGCGCCCGAGCGGCAGGGGGTTGTAGAGCAATTTCTTGATAATAAAAGGATTGAGGGTCAGCGGGTTGTAATCGGCCGGCAGGTAAGCCTGGCTGATCAGCAAGCGTTCCACCGGCGTGTTCGGTTGCACCCCGATGAAGAAGATGAACGGCAGCACGTTTTCGCGGCCGAACAGCGCGTACAGTTCCTTAACTTTCTCGATGGTTTTCTTCAGCGTGCACACTGTTTCGCCCGGCGCATTGAGCGGCATGTACAACTTGACCTTCTGGTCGCGGTGACCCATCGCCTTGAACATGCGGAAGGCGGCCATCTGCTGTTCCAGCGAATAGCCGAGCGTCAGGCTGTCGATAATCTCCTGGGAGCCGGTAAACGACAGGTCAATGCTGGCCATCCCGGTCGCCATCATCTTGCCGGCAATCGCCGGAGTCAGGTGGTTGAGGCGCAGGTAGCCGGACCAGGCGATGTCCAGCTTTTTTTCCAGGAGATGGTCGAGGATGTGCTCGACGTGCTCGATACTGCGCAGCGTGGAACAAAACTGCGCATCGGTGAACCAGATGCGCTTGACCCCATAGCGCCGGTTCAGGGTCTCGATCTCGCGGGCAATCTCCAGCGGATCACGGTAGCGTTGATGAGCGCCCTCGATTTTGTTGTAGAGACAGAAATGGCATTGGTGCGGGCAGCCCCGCTTGGTGTGCACCCCGATATCGTCGCCGAGGTAATCGTGAAAGGCCGGAAAAATCGACTCCACATACGGAAAATCCACCGCGGTGAGGCTATGCAGGTCGAAGGTTTCCGTTCGCGTCCGATGGCTTACCTGGCCGCTGGGATCTTTATAGAAGAACTCGCCGACCGGCTCAGTGAAGCCGTCGACTATGCTCAGCATGGTGTCCTCGCCTTCGCCGACGACGACGATGCTATCGGGCGGGCACTTGGCCGCGACATACTGGCCGAAAATCGACACCGCCGTGCCGCCGACCACGATCCGGCTGTCCGGCAGCAGGCGACGCACCAGCCGCATGTAGCCGAAATTGCGCAATCGGCTGCCGATGTAATCGCCGATGATGCGGAAAGCATCCTTGGCAGCCTTGATCCTGCGCCACCAGTTCGGCGAATGGTCGAAATTCATCACCACATCGAGGGCGTCGTCTTCCGGGTGCGGGCCGAAGGACTGCATGTTGCGCCAGGAGAAGGCGACGATGTCCGGGCGCAGGGTTGCGAGGCGCTCGGCAAGCTTGTTGCGGCGCTGCGCCGGGGCGACTACTGCGAGGTCGAGCAGATGTTGATGAATGTCCGGGCGCCGTTTGTGGATGAAATCGGCGACATAGATAACGCCGCCGGGATAGATCTTCCAGCAGGGTAGTCGAACATAAAGCACTGAACGGGCTGCGGTCGGGGATGGGGTTTGCATTCGGGCTTTGCCAGGAGGGTCTGTGCGGCGGTTTAAGCGTAGCTACCGCGTAACGACGTAGAGTTGAGAGAGCTGCCATGAAGCGGGTGTTGTCGGGGCTGATCGCGTCCGCCGCTGCCGGCGGGTCGCTTCTAACCGAGGTGCCTTGCTTATCATTAATCTATATTAGCAAGGTTTTTGGAAACAACCCAGCCTGGGTTCGATTGGCGGGCCGAAATGTGTCGGGTTGCTAGCGGAACGAAAAGTGCCTGGTTATCGGATTCATGCGCTTTCCTGCGTACCCTTGCGCGAACGGAAAGCGTAAACAAGCACGCCCATCCCCGCCAAGGTCCACACGATCACCGCGCCGGACGGCAGGTCGAACAGCGCGGACAACGCCAAGCCGGCGGCATAGGCGGCCGCGCCGAGCGGGTAGCCGATGGCGAGTTGGCGGCGCGGCGGCAGGGAACGCACCGCAAGCGCCGGGATGATCAGGCTGGCGAACACCAGGTAAACCCCGACCAGTTGCACCGAGGCGGTGACGGCGAATGCGAACAATCCATAGAATCCGGCCCGTCCCAGGCGTTGCGCCCAGCCGAACCAGACGGCGAGGATCACTGCGGTGAGTACAGCGACTGGCAAGAGTTGCGCGTAATTCACCCACAGGATCTGACCAACCAGCAAGTCGCGCAAATGCTCGCCGCCGTGCGGGTTGTTGGCGACCAGCAGCATCCCGCCGGTGGCGGCCAGCGCGAACAGGATACCGATCAGGGCTTCCTGGGTTTCCGGCCAGTTTTTTTCTGTCCAGGTGAGCAGCAGCGCACCCGCCAGTGCCGCGCTTACTGCGGCGGCCTGGGCTACCCAACCTTCCGGCTCGAAGCCCAGACGGTCGGCGGCGATCACGCCCAGCCCGGCGATCTGGGCAATGGCGAGATCGATGAAGATGATGCCGCGCTGCAATACCTGGATGCCCAGCGGGACATGGGTGGCGAGCACCAGCAGCCCGGCGAGGAAGGCCGGGGCAAGGATGGACAGGCTAAGCGCGTCGGGATTCATTTGGCCGCACCCAGCAGTTTTTGCACGGTGTCGTCGAACAAGCCGAACAAATCCTTGGCCTGGTCCGAGCCGCCGACGGTGAAAGGCAAGTTCACGGCGGGAATCTTCGCGCGCTCTGAAAGCCATTCGGATGCCCGTCCGTCGTTATAGGCGGCGCGGATCACCATCTTCGCCGGCTGGCGCTGCAATTGCGCCAGCACCTCGGAGAGGTGGGTGCTGGTGGGCTCGACGCCGGGTTTCGGTTCGAGTGCGGCGACCTGCTTCAGTCCCAGCCAGTTTTCAAGGTAGGGAAAACCCTTGTGCTGCACCACGATGGCGGCTCCCTTGAGCGGCGCTGCCTGCTTTTCCCAGGCGGCGAGCGCGGTTTTCCAGCGTGCCGCGAACTGGGCATAACGCTGGCGGTATACAACGGCATTGGCCGGGTCGATTTCCGCCAGGCGCTGCCCCAGCGCCTCCGCGACAGCGGCGATGTTGCGCGGATCGGTCTGGATATGCGGGTTGCCGCCGGCATGGACATCGCCTTCAGCGCGGTCGAGACGGGCAGGGATTTCCAGCATGTGCACATAGCGCGCCGCCTCGAAATTGCCCGGCTTGCCCGGCTGGATTTTCGGGTTGCCGGACTGCTGCAACAGGATAGGCAGCCAACCGACTTCCAGTTCAGCGCCGGTACAGGCCAACAGGTCGGCGTTGCGCGCGCGCGCCAGCAGGCTGGGCTTGGCTTCGACGTGGTGCGGGTCTTGCAGCGCGTTGGTGGCGTCGTAAACGTTGACTTTGTCGCCGCCCAACTCGCGCGCCAGCGCTCCCCATTCCGGCTCGCAGGCGAAGAGATTCAGTGCGGCGCAGGCTGGTACGCTGATCAGCGCCAGCAATGCGCCGGCCAGCCATTTCATGGTCGAATTCATGTTCATCGCTCCTTAGTATTTGTGCGCGCCGTGTGCGCCCAGGCTCATTTGATATTGCAGGAACAGCTGGTTATCGGTCGCCTCAATGCGCGATTTGTCCTGCGCCAATTGCAGGCGGAAACGCGAGAACTCGCTGGGACTGTAATCGAACATCAGGCTGGTCTTCACCGGGTCGAATGCCGGTTGCGCCAGCGCAGCGCTATTGGAGGCGTAATCGACGCTGCCGCCGTTCAGCCGGTCATGTCGCAACCCCACCCGCCAGCGCGGCATGAACTGGTAAACGCCCTGTAAATACCAGCCCGACTGGTTTGCGGCGTAATGGTCGGCGTGGCTTCCGGCTGAAGAGGCGGCGCTGTCGTAGGTCAAGTCGCCGTCCTCGCGGCGGCGGAAATATTCGCCCTGCAACTTGAAGTTGGTGCGGCTGGCGTTGCCGTTGGGCGCCCATTTCCACACGAAATCGGCGATGGCGAGGCGGCTGTCGCCGCTGAACAGGTTGTCCACGGACACCCCCAGGCTGTCGGTGTCGCTATAGGCGCGGTTGCGCGGCGCGGTCTTCAAATACGACAAGCCGGCGCGCCAGTTGTGGCTGATGCCCAGGTCGCCGCCGAGATGGGCGAACAGCGCCGCCGCACCGACGCCGTTCTTGGCGCGGTCGCTGGCCGGGAAGTTTCTGCCCCGGCCGGCTTCGGCGCCCAGTTCGAGGTAGGTGTCGGTGGGCGCCAGCCATTTCATTTGGATGCCCTCGTCCTTGAATTGCCCGCCGAAAAATGCCTGATATGCCAGCGGCGCATCGACGAAATCCCAGGTATGGGAATGCTGTTCGTTGAGGTAGCCGACACCGGACAGGTAACGCCCCGCCTTGGCGGTCAGGCCGTTCCCGAGGCCGAGCGTCTGGATGAATGCCTCTTCCACGCCGACGGTATTTTCCGGGGTCACCGCCAGCGTGAACTGCCCGCGTAGGTAGGGGTCGATGTTGGCGGCGACCGCGAGTTCCGATTCTCCCAGGTTGAAACCGCGCGCGCCCGGCCCGACTTCGCCGCCGTTGGGTATGAAACCGGCGATCCGGTAATGGGCCGGATCTTGCGAGAGATTGGCGTAAGTGCCGCTGAGAATCAGCGAAATTTCCGGGTTGAAGGCGCTCGCGGATGTGGGTGCGGATTGCGGCAAGGCGGCGGTCTGCACGGATTTTCCCTCGGCTTTTTCGGCCTGGGCCTGGGCTTTTCCGGCGATGCTCTCGGCTTGCTGCAGGCGTTTTTCCAATGCCTGGATGCGTGCTTCGTAGCTATCGTGCAGCTGTTTGATCTGATCGCGGATCTGCGCCAGTTCGGCGCTCTCGGCGGCCTGCGCGCCCAAGGGCGCGGCTAGGGCGAGCGCGATGCTCGCCGTAAGAAGATTACGTTTGAACATGAATAAACCTCGTCAATAAATGAACGGCGGCAACCTCTCCAAAAAGAGGGCCGTGATACGGTTCAGTTTATTTTTAACGAGGTGGAGCGCGGGAACGGTAGGCGCGAAGCGGGGAGACGAGAACCAGGAAGAGAACCGCAGCGGCGAGAATGCCGATGCTTTTCGGGCCGTCTAACGCCAGCGGCGAGGAAGCCGCAGCAGATCCGATACCCGCAAACGCGACGCACTTGTCGCAGGCCGGGGAATGGGGCAGGTGTTTTTCCTGCTCGGACTGCGCCGGCAGGTTTTCGGTGAAATGCGACAGCGCGTGCAGCGCTGCTCCCTGCTGGGCGAAAAGCAGGGCAAGGGCGAAGCAAAGATGTAGCAGCCAGCGCGATTTCATCTTTTCATGTTCATGCAAATACATGAATCCTGTCAAGAATTTCTTCAATTGCGGGGTGAGTACCGGGCAGAACCTCGGTCGGCCCAACTGAATAATGGTATTATGTTGTTTTTTATATCAGTTTGTCAGGATTCCCGCTTTGATCACCACCGCCAACATCACCATGCAGTTCGGGGCCAAACCCCTATTCGAGAACGTTTCCGTCAAATTCGGCGAAGGCAACCGTTACGGCCTGATCGGCGCCAACGGCTGCGGCAAGTCCACTTTCATGAAAATCCTTGGCGGCGACCTTGAACAGACCTCGGGCAACGTTTCCATCGACACCGGCGAACGCCTCGGCAAATTGCGCCAGGATCAGTTCGCGTTCGAGGACAACATGGTGCTCGACGTGGTGATGATGGGAAATGTCGAATTGTGGACGGTGAAGCAGGAGAAAGACGCAATCTACGCCAACCCGGAAGCCAGCGAAGACGACTACATGCGCGCTGCCGACCTGGAAACCCAGTTCGGCGAGCTCGACGGCTATACCGCCGAGGCACGTGCCGGCGAACTGCTGATCGGTGTCGGTATCCCGGTCGCGCAACATAGCGGCCCAATGCGCGAAATCGCCCCCGGCTTCAAGCTGCGGGTTTTGCTGGCGCAGGCGCTGTTCTCCGACCCGGACATCCTGCTGCTCGACGAGCCCACCAACAACCTCGACATCAATACCATCCGCTGGCTGGAAGATGTGATCAACGCGCGCTCCAGCACCATGATCATCATCTCGCATGACCGCCATTTCTTGAACAGCGTGTGTACCCACATGGCGGACCTGGATTACAACACCATCCGCATCTACCCCGGCAACTACGACGAGTACATGATCGCCGCGACCCAGGCGCGTCAGCGCCTGCTGACGGACAATTCCAAGAAGAAGGAACAGATTGCCGAACTGAATGCCTTCGTCGCGCGCTTCTCGGCCAATGCGTCCAAGGCGCGCCAGGCCACCAGCCGCGCCAAGCAGGCCGACAAGCTCAAGGACAGTGTGGTCGAGGTCAAGCCGTCCAGCCGCCAGAGCCCCTACATCCGCTTTGAAACCGACGAGCGCGAAAAACTCCATCGCAAGGCCGTGGAGATGCTGGATATCGCCAAAGGCTACGACAAACCCTTGTTCCACGGTCTTAACCTGTTGCTCGACGCCGGGCAGCGCCTCGCCATCATCGGCCCCAACGGTGCGGGTAAAACCACCTTGGTGAAAACCCTGGTAGGCGAGATCGAGCCGGACCAGGGCGTGGTGAAATGGGCGGACAAGGCCAAAATCGGCTACTTTGCCCAGGACCATCATGCCGAATTCGAGGACGACATGACGTTGTTCGAGTGGATGGAGCGGCATGGACGCAAGAGCGACGACGACCAGATCATCCGCGCCACGCTGGGCCGCTTGCT
>CALMWM010000652.1 GCA_937873435.1 uncultured Gallionellaceae bacterium | reverse complement strand
GATGGCCTGGCAATCACGCTGGTGTATGAGCAAGGCATTCTGTCCCAGGCGGCGACGCGCGGCGACGGCTTCACCGGGGAGGATGTGACCGCCAATGTGCGTACCATCGGCACGCTGCCGCTACGTTTGCAGGATGCACCGGCATTGCTCGAAGTGCGCGGCGAAGTGCTGATGCTCAAGGCCGATTTTGCCGCGCTCAACCGCCAGCAGCGCGAGCGCGGCGACAAGGAATTCGCCAACCCGCGCAACGCCGCCGCCGGCAGTTTGCGCCAACTCGATTCGCGGGTTACCGCCTCGCGCCGTCTGACTTTTTTCGCATACGGCATCGGCGCGAGCGAAGGGATGGCCGTGCCGCGCAGCCACAGCGAATTGATGGATTACCTCGAACGGCAGCGTTTGCCGGTATGCCGCGAACGTGCCGTGGTGCGCGGCGCCGCTGGTTTGCTGGATTACTATCGGCGCATCGGGGAAAAACGTCCGAACCTGCCCTACGACATCGACGGCGTGGTGTACAAGGTCAACGATCTGCGTGCGCAGGCGGAACTTGGCTTCGTTTCGCGCGCGCCGCGTTTCGCCGTGGCGCACAAGTTTCCTGCCGAGGAGGCGTTGACGGTGGTGGAAGGCATCGACGTGTTCGTCGGACGCACCGGGGCGCTGACTCCGGTGGCACGACTCAAGCCGGTATTTGTCGGCGGGGTGACGGTGACCAATGCCACCTTGCACAACGAGGACGAGGTGCGGCGCAAGGATGTGCATATCGGCGACACGGTGGTCGTGCGCCGTGCCGGCGACGTGATTCCCGAAGTGGTGAGCGTGCTGCCGGAAAAGCGCCCGGCGGATGCTCGCGCGTTCCAGATGCCGACGCTTTGCCCGGTGTGCGGTTCGCACGTGACCCGCGCCGAGGATGAAGCTGTGGCGCGCTGTAGCGGCGGTCTGTACTGCCCGGAACAGCGCAAGCGCGCGATTCTCCACTTTGCCAGCCGCCTTGCGGTGGACATCGAGGGGCTCGGCGACAAGCTGGTCGACCAGCTTGTCGACCGCGACCTGGTCAAGAATCCGGCGGATTTATACCGGCTCGGCATGGATAGCTTGGCGAATCTGGAGCGCATGGCGGAAAAATCGGCGCAGAATTTGCTCGACGCGCTGGAAAAAAGCAAGACCACTACCCTGGCGCGCTTCATCTACGCGCTGGGCATCCGCAATGTGGGCGAGGCGACTGCCAAGGCGCTGGCGCGCCATTTCGGCAATCTCGATGGACTGCTGGCGGCCGATGTCGAAGGATTGCAAGGGGTGGCGGACGTAGGCCCGGTGGTGGCGCAGTCCATCGTCGATTTTTTCGCCGAAGCACACAACCGCGAGGTGATCGGGCAGTTGCGCGCGTGCGGGATGGCGTGGGAAGAAGGCGAGGGCAAGCAGGTTGTCGGCAACGGCGCGGCAAGCGGCAAGACTTTCGTGCTGACCGGTACCTTGCCGAATCTGAGCCGGGAAACGGCAAAAGAAAAAATCGAGGCGCAGGGCGGCAAGGTGAGCGGAAGTGTGTCGAAAAAAACCGATTTCGTAGTGGCTGGCGCGGAGCCGGGCAGCAAGTACGACAAGGCGCTGGAGTTGGGCGTGACGGTGCTGGATGAGGCCGGTTTGCTGGATTTGTTGAATCAATAGGAGGAACGGATATGGGTAGAGTAACCAAAGCAGTTTTCCCGGTGGCGGGGATGGGGACGCGGTTTTTGCCGGCGACCAAGGCCAGCCCCAAGGAAATGTTGCCGGTGGTGGACAAGCCGTTGATCCAGTATGCGGTAGAGGAAGCCGTCGCGGCAGGCATTACCGAACTGATCTTCGTGACCGGGCGCAGCAAGCGCGCCATCGAGGATCATTTCGACAAGGCCTACGAGATGGAAGCGGAACTGGAGGCGCGCGGCAAGACGCGGATGCTGGAGATTTTGCGCAATATGCTGCCGTCCCACGTTTCCTGTGTCTACATCCGCCAGGCCGAAGCGCTCGGGCTGGGACACGCGGTGCTGTGCGCGAAGCAGGTGGTGGGGGACGATCCGTTCGCGGTAATCCTCGCCGACGACTTGATCGACGGCGAGCCGCCGGTGTTGAGCCAGATGAGCGTTCTCTACGATCACTATCGCTGCTCGATCATCGGCGTGCAAGACGTGCCGCCCGAGAAAACCTTCCAGTACGGCATCGTCGCCGCCAAGGAATGGGACGAGGCCACCTACAAGATGAGCGGCATCGTCGAAAAACCCAAGCCGGAAGATGCCCCCTCGACCTTGGGCGTGGTCGGGCGCTATATCCTGACGCCGCGCATTTTCGAGCATCTGGAGAGTGTCCAGGCCGGCGCCGGCGGGGAAATCCAGCTTACCGATGGCATCGCTTCGCTACTGCACAAGGAGCAGGTACTGGCTTACCGTTTCAAAGGCACGCGCTACGACTGCGGCAGCAAGCTCGGTTATCTCAAGGCGACCGTCGAATTCGCGTTGCGTCATCCCGAGGTGGCCGACGATTTCCGGGAATATCTCGATTCACGTTGCCAGTCAGGCAAGGAGGAGTAAGCATGTTGTCCAATGAAGAGTCTTGGAAAATTTTTCGGGCAGCCGAATTGATCTGCCCGGCAGAGGAAGTTCAAGCCGCGCTCATGCGCTTGTCGCAGGAAATCACCGCCGAGATGGGCGACCGCCATCCGCTGGTGTTAAGCGTCATGGGCGGTGCCGTGGTGTTTAGCGGTCAGTTGCTGACCTTGCTCGAATTTCCGCTGGATTTCGATTACATCCACGTTAGCCGCTATGGCAACCAGACTCAGGGAGGCAAGCTGGAATGGAAAGTGCTTCCCAAGGAAAATGTGGCTGGCAGGGTGGTGCTGGTGCTCGACGACATACTCGATGAAGGCCATACGCTGGCGGCAATCCGCGACAAGGTGATGGCGATGGGCGCAGCGGGATTTTACAGCGCGGTGTTCGCCGACAAGGAAATCGGCAAGGAAAAGCCGATAAAGGCAAATTTTGCCGGCATCAGCTTGCCCAACCGCTATGTATTCGGCTTCGGTATGGACGTGCATGGCGCCTGGCGCAATCTGCCGGCGGTATATGCAGTTAGCGCTGCGTAGGATGGGTAGAGCGATAGCGAAACCCATCGCTCTACCCATCCGTTGTGCTGAATAGATAAAAGGGAAAATATGCTCGGTATTATCGGAGGTACTGGTTGCGCGCAGTTGAGCAACCTCGAAATTGTAAAACGCCAAGTGATCCGTACGCCTTACGGCGAACCGTCGGGAGCGTTGACATTCGGCAAGATCAAGGATCATGAGGTGGCATTTCTGGCCCGTCACGGTTACGGACATCATTTGCCGCCGCACCAGGTGAACTATCGTGCCAACATCTGGGCGCTACATGCGCAGGGCGTGAAAAACGTGGTCGCCGTGGCCACGGTAGGCGGGATACATTCAGACTATCGTCCCGGCATGATCGTGATCCCCGATCAGATCATCGACT
>CALMWM010000651.1 GCA_937873435.1 uncultured Gallionellaceae bacterium | reverse complement strand
GCCTCGATCTCGGCGCGCCGCCAGAAGAAGCTGAAGTCAAGCTTCCTCTCGAAGACAATACGCGTTTCCAGGAAGCTGCTACCAAGCTGGATCTGGCCAAGGCTTACATGGAAATGGGCGACAAGGAAGGTGCGCGCGAAATTCTGATGGAAGTGGTTCAGGAAGGTTCCGACGAACAACAGGCGGATGCCCAGAAACTGCTGGCCGAGCTTGCCTGATAAGTCTTTCGTATGGCGAGGGGCGGTTGGTTTGCCCCCGCGCCGGAAATTCTGCCGATGATCCTCCACCCCGCCAGCCGCATCCTGATGTGGCTATTTTTCGCGTTATTCCTGCCATGGCTGCATCTCACTGCCTTATCTACGATTACCCTGTTGCAACTCCCCCTTCTGCTTACGCTAGGCCGTAGCTCGTTTATCAAGCAACTGCGCCGCATGCGTTGGTTGTTGCTGTCGATCTTCCTGATCTACGCGCTGGCAACGCCTGGCGAGAACCTGGTCGAGGTTTTGGGGGTGTTCAGCCCGACGCGTGAAGGGGTAGGTGCCGGCGCCATGCAGGCGTGGCGCCTGGGCCTGCTGCTAGCCGGGTTGGCTTTGCTGTTGGCAGCCACGCCCGGCAAACAGCTGCTGAGCGGCATGTATACACTGTTGCAGCCATGGGGTTGGCTGGGCGCGACGCGCGACCGCATCGCCGCCAGGATCTGGTTGACGCTTTACTATGCCGAGCAGGCCATCCATCTGAAACCCGGCGCATGGCGCGACAAACTGCGCCAGGCGCTGTTTGCAGAAGGCGATCACGAGCATCCGGTCAGTTTCGAGGTGGTGCCGCTGGCGCGCCCGGATTGGTTGATGCTGGTGCTGACCTTGACGGTATTAGGCGGGCTGGCACTGTGAGGATAGCGCTCGGACTGGAATACGATGGCTGCGGCTTCTGTGGCTGGCAAAGCCAGACTGCCGGTTGCGGCGTACAGGATGCGCTGGAGGCGGCCCTGACGGCAATCGCCGGCGAGCCGGTAAATGTGGTGACAGCGGGCCGCACCGATACCGGGGTACATGCGCTGAGCCAGGTCGTCCATTTCGATACCACAGTGCAACGCCCGGACAGCGCCTGGGTGCGCGGTGTCAATGCCTTTCTGCCACAGGGCGTGGCGGTGAACTGGGCGCGCCGCGTCGATGACGGGTTCCATGCCCGCTTCAGCGCGGTAGAGCGGCGCTATACCTACGTGCTGCTCAATCGGCCGGCGCGCCCCGGCTTGTTGCATGGCAAGGTCGGCTGGTTTCATGCGCCGCTCGACTATCCGGTCATGTGCGCAGCGGCGACCATCCTGCTCGGCGAGCACGATTTCAGCGCTTTCCGTGCCGCCGAATGCCAGGCTAAAACCCCGGTCAAAACCCTGCATCAACTGGATATTCAGCAATCCGGCGAGTTTTTCTTGATTCATTTGCGCGCCAATGCCTTTTTGCACCACATGGTGCGCAACCTGGTCGGTTCGTTGGTGTATGTCGGCAAGGGCAAGTACCCGCCTGCCCGGCTCGGCGAAATTCTGCAAAGCCGCGACCGCCGGCTTGCTGCGCCGACCTTTGCGCCGGACGGGCTGTATCTGACCGGCGTGGGTTACGATGAAAAGTGGGAAATTCCCGATTCCGAGGTAAAATCTCCGTTCTGTTAACGTGAAACTCGCGCCAATCAATTTCGACCAAAACAACGCATGACGGTAAGAGCAAAAATTTGCGGCATTACTCGTGTCGAGGATGGGCTGGCCTGCGCGCGCCACGGTGCCGATGCGATCGGGCTGGTGTTCTATCCGCCCAGTCCACGTCATGTCACTCTTGAGCAAGCGCACGAGATTGCGCGATCTTTGCCGCCGTTTGTTACCACGGTGGCTTTGTTCGTCAATCCGTTAGTGGCAGAGGTCGAAGCGGTGCTGCGCGGGGTACGTCCCGATGTGTTGCAGTTCCACGGCGATGAAGCGCCTGAATTCTGCCGCGGCTTCGGCGTGCCCTGGTTGAAAGCGGTGCGCGTCAAAGCTGGCCTGAATTTGGTAGAATACGCGACCCGCTATTTTGAGGCGCAGGGATTGTTGCTGGATGCCTTCGTCGAGGGACAGGCCGGCGGCACCGGGCAATCCTTCGATTGGGCGCTGATCCCGGCCGATTTGCCGGTGCCGGTGGTGCTGTCGGGCGGCCTGGGGCCGGAAAACGTGGGTGAGGCCATACGTCGGGTAAAACCTTGGGCGGTGGATGTTTCGAGCGGCGTGGAAGCCGCCAAGGGAATCAAGAGCGAGGCGAAGATCGCCGCGTTCATGCAGGGAGTACGCAATGGGACATTATGATTTGCCCGACGGTCACGGCCATTTCGGCCAATACGGCGGGATTTTCGTCGCGGAAACGCTGATCGCGGCGCTGGACGAGTTGCGCATCGCCTACGAGGCCTGCCGCGACGATGCGGATTTTCAGGCCGAATTCGCCCGGGAACTGAAACATTACGTCGGGCGACCCAGCCCGATCTACCATGCGAAACGCTGGTCGGAGCATCTCGACGGCGCGCAAATCTACCTCAAGCGTGAAGACCTCAATCACACCGGCGCGCACAAGATCAACAACGGCATAGGCCAGGCGCTGCTCGCTCGCCGCATGGGCAAGAAGCGCATCATCGCCGAAACCGGTGCGGGAATGCATGGCGTCGCTTCGGCCACCGTGGCGGCACGCTACGGGCTGGAATGCGTGGTTTACATGGGTAGCGAGGACGTGAAGCGCCAGGCGACCAATGTTTATCGCATGAAACTGCTCGGTGCCACCGTGGTGCCGGTGGAATCCGGCTCGAAAACCCTCAAGGATGCACTCAACGAAGCGATGCGCGATTGGGTGACCAACATCGAGAACACTTTTTACATCATCGGCACGGCTGCCGGGCCGCATCCATATCCGATGCTGGTGCGCGATTTCCAGAAGGTGATCGGCGAGGAAGCCAAGCTGCAAATGCCGGAAATGGTCGGGCGCCAGCCGGACGCGGTGATTGCCTGCGTCGGCGGCGGTTCCAACGCCATCGGCCTGTTTTATCCCTACATCGAGAATAAGGATGTCCGCCTGATCGGAGTTGAAGCCGCTGGGCTGGGGCTGGAGAGCGGTCGCCATGCGGCGCCGTTGAATGCCGGGACTCCTGGCGTGCTGCACGGCGCGCGCCAGTACCTGATGCAAGACGCCAACGGACAGATCATCGAAACCCACTCGGTTTCCGCCGGGCTGGATTACCCCGGCGTCGGCCCGGAGCATTGCTGGCTCAAGGACAGCGGACGTGCAGAATACGTTGCGGTGACCGACGG
>CALMWM010000650.1 GCA_937873435.1 uncultured Gallionellaceae bacterium | reverse complement strand
GCTAAAGCGCAAGGGAGGGGGGGTAAGTTCCTTCCCCCGCCTGCGGGGGAAGGCTAGGATGGGGGCCAGCAACCGTCAGGCGACGGTCACATCCTTCGCCAGATACACGTCCTGAATCGCATTCAATAGCGTTACGCCGTCCTGCATCGGCTTCTGGAACGCCTTTCTACCCGAGATCAACCCCATGCCGCCGGCACGCTTGTTGATGACTGCGGTGCGCACTGCCTGCTCCAGGTCGTTTTCGCCTGAAGAACCGCCCGAATTGATCATGCCGGCGCGCCCCATGTAGCAGTTGGCGACCTGGTAGCGCACCAGGTCGATGGGGTGGTCGGTGGTCAGTCACGAATACACATTGGGATGGGTCTTGCCGAACTTGATGGCGTTGTAGCCGCCGTTGTTCTCGGCCATCTTTTGCTTGACGATGTCGGCTTCGAGGGTGGCGGCAAGATGGTTGGCCTGCCCGGTGAGATCGGCGGAAACATGGTAGTCCACGCCGTCCTTCTTGAAGCCGGGGTTGCGCAGATAGGCCCACAGCACCGTCGCCATGCCGAGTTCATGAGCGTGAGCGAAGGCCTCCGAGACTTCCTGGATCTGCCGGCGCGATTCCGCCGAACCGAAATAGATCGTCGCGCCAACCGCTACCGCGCCCATATCGAACGCCTGATCGACGCTGGCGAACAGGGTCTGGTCGTAGATCGCCGGAAAGGTGAGGATTTCGTTATGGTTGATTTTCACCAGGAACGGGATCTTGTGCGCGTATTTACGCGCCACCGAGCCGAGCACGCCGAGCGTCGAGGCGACCGCATTGCAACCGCCCTCGATGGCGAGTTTGACGATGTTTTCCGGGTCGAAATAAATCGGATTGGGCGCGAAGGAGGCGCCGGCGGAGTGCTCTATCCCCTGGTCCACCGGCAGGATCGACAAATAGCCGCTGCCCGCCATACGCCCGTGGTTGTACAGGGTTTGCATGGCGCGCAAAACTCCGGGTTTGAGGTCTTTCTGCGAGATAACCCGATCCACGTAATCCGGGCCGGGGAGATGCAACATGTCTTTCGGAATGCCCTTGCATTGATAACTCAGCAGGCTTTCGGCTTCATTTCCCAGCAGTGCTGCGATGTCGGTCATGTTGATCTCCTTGAATGGAAAGAAAGAACTTGAATTACACGGGATGATTTTCCTGTTTGATTTCCATCTTGACGACTTCCAGCGCATCGCACAGCGTTTCTTCGGATACCTCGTTAAGGCACTCGGCCAGCATGTCGGCAGCGTTGTAGGCTTCTTCCGGCAGCTTGTCAGGGTCGAGCACATCGACGAACACCGCGGAGGCACCGGCGATTTTCAACAAGGTCTGGCGCTCTTTCATGAGCAATTCGAGCTCGGCGCGCAGCATGGTAATTTCCTGGTCTTTAAGAGCTAGAGGCATGATGATTTTTTCCTGATAGTGATGCAGCTATAGTGGGATGCTCCTAAAGCTTTGTCAACATTGGCCGACATGATTAAAATAAGTCGGCATAATTTCAGGAAAATTTAAGCATACTTGCCATGGTCTTGGAATATCGAAACGCGATAAAAAAAATCGCTGCGCTTGGTCTGCTGGCGTTGCTGGCTTCCTGCGGCAACGCACCGCCGCTGCGCAGCGCCATCGACGGACGCCCCTACCCGCACTCCCTGCAAGGCCAGGAAAAGGCCAGCGAGGTGGTCATCTACGCCTTGGGATTGATGGACATCGATTACCGCTTCGGCGGCAAGAACCCGCAAAGCGGGCTGGATTGCAGCGGCATGGTGACTTACATCTACCGCAACGCGGTGGGCATCGAATTGCCGCCCAACGCCGCGCGTATCGCCCAGATCGGGCGGGAAATCGACCCTGCCCGCCTCGCGCCGGGCGACCTGGTGTTCTTCAACACCACCGGCCAGTCGTTTTCCCACGTCGGCATCTATCTCGGCGAAGACCGTTTCATCCACGCCCCGAGCAGCAACGGCAAGATCAAGGTCAGCAGCCTGAAAGCGTCCTATTACGCCAAACGCCTGGAGGCAGCGCGGACGCTCTTCGATTGAGCGGATTTCTTTGAGTTTCGCAGGCAGCGGGGAGAAGGCGGAATGCCGCTACCCGATTTGGTCTGAGTTGACTTGATCCGCCGATTGCCACTGATCGCAATCTTCCTGTCTGGTAGAGGGGGTGAGTGTATTCAGGAAACTGACTCCCTTTTCCGTCAGCATCCGGCAAGTCCCGTCGCTGTCTTCGACGAAGCGGAACATGCCGGACTGAAACGCTCTCGCACCTTCCCAATACACGCAGGTGCCACAAACGTGCGCATCGGGGCGCATTGAAACCAGCTTGAACATGATTTTTACATTTCCGTCTGTAATTGGAGGAATAGTTGGCATTTGCTCGTTGACAGATATTTTGCCGGGGGCTTCCGCCTGCTCGATCCATTGTGCGTATTTTCTCAATAGCCGATCCGCACCGGGGGTGATCTTCAACTCGATCATGCGGCGATCTATCGGGTTGGTGTCCTTGTCGATGATTCCGAGATCGATCAATCGCTTGAGCCGCCTTTGCACGGTGGATGTGGGCGCCAGATCGAGGAGGAACAATTGCTTTAGCGTCAGCGGGTTGCCATTTTTCTGGTGAAAGCCGACTTCGATAGCAATACTGTAGTCCACTAGCGCCTGGAACATGGGGAGGTGTTTCCTCTGAAATATGCTGAGCAGCCAGAGGTTGTAAAACGCATTAGTTTTCATGTCACCATCAACTTAAACTGAATCTGGCGCCAGTTCAACGGCTATTTGTAGTCATTCTGACTATGGATAATTTCCCGAAAATTAGCCTCCTGTGCCTCCCAAACTCAATGACTACCAGCGCCCGACGGCATCGGCAAGCGCCATCCATTTACCACCTTTCCCCTTGAAATCGAGAAATTTAGCCCCAATTAGCCCTTGTATTTTTGGTACAATTTAACGTTTTATATTATTGGAGGTAGCCATGCCAATTTACGAATATCGTTGTTCTTCCTGCGGTTTCCAAAAAGAGCACATGCAGAAAATGAGCGATGCGTTGCTGACCGTATGCCCGGAATGCGGCAAGGAAACCTATGCCAAGATGCTTTCCGCCGCCGGTTTTCACTTGAAAGGCAGCGGCTGGTATCAAAGCGATTTCAAGGGCGGCGCCAAGCCGGCCGAAGCAGCCCTGCCGCCTTGCGCGGCCGGCGGCTGCTGTAGTGCGAAGTAGCCGATGCTCAAACGCTATTTCATCACCGGCCTGCTGATCTGGGCGCCGCTCGGCATCACCGTATGGGTGCTCAAGCTGCTGATCGGCACCATGGATCAAAGCCTGCTGCTGCTGCCGCCGGACTTGCGCCCGGAACACCAGATCGGCATGGCCCTGCCCGGCTTGGGCGTGGTGCTGACGCTGGGCGTGATCCTGCTGACCGGCGTGCTGACCGCGAACATCGTCGGCCAGCGCCTGATCCGTTTCTGGGAAGGGCTGCTGTCGCGCATCCCGGTGGTGAAATCGATCTATTACAGCGTCAAGCAGGTCAGCGACACACTGTTTTCCGGCAACGGCGAAGCCTTCCGCAAAGTGCTGCTGGTTCATTATCCGCATCCGCAGGCATGGTCGCTGGCATTCCAGACCGCGGCGCCGGGCCGCGACATCGGCGCCAAGCTCGACGGCGATTACGTCGGCGTCTTTATCCCCACCGCCCCCAGCCCGGTCAACGGTTTCTATTTTTATGTGAAAAAGAGCGAGACCATCG
>CALMWM010000649.1 GCA_937873435.1 uncultured Gallionellaceae bacterium | reverse complement strand
TCGGCAAGGGTGGATGCTATGTCCGTTGCGTCTTCCGGCGTATCGGTGGAAACCAGCACGACCGACAAGGCTGGATGCTGCTTGAGCAGACCGCTCAACACCCCAAGCTCCGCGCGGCAATGGGTGCAACTCAACGACCAGAAGGCCAGGATAAAGGGTTGATCCTGGCGCGCGGCGGCAATTTTCTCGACGCTGCCGCGCACGAACGGTTTGATTTCGCTTGCCTGTACGCTCGACCCGACCAGGCAAAGCAGGGCGAGCAACCCGACGCGCAGGGCTTTCATGGCACGCTCACCTCGATCAGGCGGTAACCTTCCTTGAGGGTATTCCACGACAGGTAAACCCGCTGGCCGTCACCGATCAGGAAAGGATGGTCGGAGTTGTCGGCGCTGCTCGCCACCTTCCGCGGCGTTGCCCAGTTCGCGCCGCCGTCGCGGGAAACCATCAACCAGGCGCCGCCCAAGTCGCCGTCGAATTCCTTCCACGCCAGGTACACCGTCTTGCCCTGGCTCAACACCGTGGCGTGACCGGCCTGGGCATCGTAATTGCCGAAGGGCAGCGGCGCGCTGTAGGTTTTGCCGCCATCGGCGGATCGAGCGAAGAACAGCCCCTTGCGCTGCGGGGCGTTGGTGAACCAGGCCAGATGATAAACCCCGTCCTCGGCGATGGACAAGGCCGGGCCGTGGTGCGGGCAGGCGTCGATTTCCCAGCCGTCCTCGCTGACGCGCCGCACGGCGGATCGTCCGTCGAGCTTGAGTAAGGCGTGGTCGCGCGTGTTCTTGCCGAACACGTGGCGCCACAGGATCACCGGCACGCCATCGCGGTCGAGCGCCATCGCTACCCGGCAGCATTCGCAGGAATGGTCGGCGGCCTTGAGGTTGGGGCGGAAACTGGCGCCGCCGTCGTCCGACTGCGCGCTGTACACCGCCGCGCCGCGATATGGTTGGCCTTGGGCTTGCGCGGCGGAAAGGTCGCGCTTGTCGAGCCAGGCGAGAAATACCTGGCCCTTGCCGTTCACTGCCATCGCCTCGAAACGGTGGCTGATGATTTCACGGTTATCGTTGACGGTGACGGGGGGTGAAAAATGCTTGCCGCCGTCGAGCGAGCGGCTGAAGCGGATGTCGCCGGTCATCGGCTTGGCCAGCCCCTGAGTATAAGACACGTAAACCACCCCGTCGTGCACCAGTATCTTGGGGCGATTCTCACCGTCGCCCAAAATGTTTTCAGGTTCCGCGTTGACCTTGACCGGTGCGCTCAGAGTGACCCCGTGATCGTCGGAATGGCTGACGTATACATGACTGTCGCGGATACTCGCCAGCCATAGCCGCCCCTTTCCGTCGAAAACCGCGCTCACCGCCAGCGAAGGTTTGGCGAGGATGTCGCGCCAAACCTTGTCGCGGTCGGGTGCAACAGCGCTACTGCCCGCCCCATGACCGCCATGATCGGCAGCCGTCGCCGGTAAGGCCGCCAGGCTTGCCGCCCAGAGCAGGAAAATTACGATAGGTTTTTTCAATTGGGCTATCCTTGCCTGTCGTTGCGCATGTTTAGAACTTGAGCGCGACTTCGCCGAAGTAGGCGCGCCCCTGCGCCAGGGAAGACTGATAATACTTGAGGTCGCCCAGGTTGTTGATCGCCAGCGACAAGGTCACCTTGTCCTTCAGCTTGTAGGCGATTTTCGCATCGGCGACGAAATAGGAATCGTAAGAACCGTAGACCCCGCTCACCACATCCAGGTTCTCGTCGTTGGCATAGACCTTGCCGACGTAATGCCCTGCCAGCAAACCGCTCCACAGCCCCTGCACGCCCTGCACGCCGATGTTGGCCATCTTCTGCGGGGTATTGGTCATGTACTTGCCTTCAGTGCTGGGCTTGGCCGAATTTTCGGTGATTTTGGAATCGTTGAAGGTCACGTTGGCGAAGGCGGTCAGGCCCTGTCTCAGCTTCTGGCGCACTTCCAGTTCGATCCCGCGCACCCTTGCGGCGCCGGCATTGGCCACGCCCTGCTCCATCAACGCATCGGACTGGGTGCGGTAAATCAGATCCTTCAGGCGGTTCTCGAAGAGCGTGGCGCGCAACAAGGTCCCGCTGCCCACCTGCTGCTCGACTCCGAGTTCCATGGAAGTGACCGTTTCCGGCTTGAGGTCGGGATTGGGGGTATAGGAATAACCGGTCTGGGGCGTCCACCAGCCGAAGGTATCGCGCAGGTTCGGGGTGTGGAACGCGCTGCCGATGGAGCCGCGCACCGTGGTGGTGTCGGCCGGGCGGTAGACCAGCGATGCCTTGGGACTGAAATGGGTCTGGCTGCGTGAGCTGTATTCGTTCTTGTACGCGCCGGGAGCCGACACCTTCTCGATGAAGCCTTCAGTCGACCAGGTATCGTAGCGTCCGCCGAGGTAGGCCATCAGGCGGTCGGACAGGGTGATCTCGTCCTGGACGTACAGCGCATAGGTGGTGTCTTCGCCGGAAGTGCGGTTCTGCACCGGGCCGGTGGCACCGGCATTGCGCCAGTCGCTGACACTGTAGGTGATCGTGTCGATCTTCCGCCTGTCACCCGAGAACCCTGCCACCAGGTAGTGGCGATCGGATAGCGGATAACTGGCCTGCACCGAGCCCGACAATTCGTTGCTGGGACGCAACATGCGGCTTGCCGCTCCGCCATTGGCCAAGGTCGCGGAAGAACCCAGCACGAAATAGTTGTTGTACAGGGGCATATCGGTGTAGCCCAGGGTTGCCTTGAGCGAGGAGCCTTTGCCCAGTTTCATTTCGTATTCCGCGGTGTAGCGGTTCTGTTCCTTGATTTCGCTGTCGGGGCCGGTCAGGAAGAGTTTTTCCGTGACTGCCAGATTGGCGCCCGCCGCGGTCACGTTGCCTGCGCTCACCGGGTTGCCCGCGGCATTGCGCAAATAGGTGTTGTAGTGATTGCGCCCGGTGCTGTCGTAGAGGAACTGCGAAGCCCCCAAGGTCAGGCGGGAGTCGGCCGGCAACTCCACATACATCTTCACTCCCAGGTTCTGCGAACTCCAGCCGTTCTTCCCCTTGTCGCCCACCAGGTAGGCCGTGCTGCCGCTGGCGTCGGTCGTCCGTTGCGCACCGGTAACTGCCGCGCCGCCCGCACCGCTCGGCTTGAGCAAAACTTCGTCCTTGATGTAGCTGTCGCTTTGCTTGTAGGCGTAATCGAGGACGATGCCGACGCGTTCGCCGAGACGATCCTGGTAAACCAGGCTGCTGCTCTGGAAATTGTCGCTGCCATAACCCGCCTTGACGGAAAACTCGCGCTTGGTCGGTGTCTTGGTAATGATGTTGATCACCCCTCCCATCGCACTGCCGCCGTAGAGCGAGGAGAACGGCCCCGGCACCACCTCGATGCGTTCGACGGTTTCGGCCGGCACCGATTCCCAGGTCACCGCGCCGATATACGGGTCGTTGAGGGTTTGCCCGTCCACCAGCACCAGCGTCCGCGAGTAATCGGGGATTCCGCGCAACAGCACATTGGTACCCATCACGCTGGGTTCGTGGCCGCCGGGACGGGAAGTGTAGACGCCCGGCAACAACGTCAGCGCTTCGTCCACGGAATGGACGTTCATGTTCTCGATTTCCTTGGCGGTCACCACGCTCACGGTTGCCGGCGCATCCAGGGTGTCCTTGGCGGTTTTGGTCGCGGTGACGACCATTTCCCCCATTTTCTGCACCCCTTCGGCATACGCCCCGCCACAAGCCATACCGGCACAAATTCCGGTGATCAATTGCTGCAATATTTTCTTGTTGGTCTTCATGATTCGCTTACCTGCCTCTTCGAGATTTAAAACAATCCGGATCATTAGGCAATCCGCGTGCCAGCCATAAAACCGAAACAAAACATGAATCCTGCAAACATCAATGGTGTGCACATTGGCGCAACCGTGCGACTTGGCACACTTTTCCGAATTCAGGATAACTTGATCTGAATCAATTGACGTTGAAGGCGGGTGTTTTTATACTGTACCTACTATGAATACCAAACAGACTTACGCATTGATCGGCAATTCGCCGGCATTCCGGCAGTTGCTGAATACCGCCCAACTGGTTGCGGCCACCCGCGCCAGCGTGATGATCAGCGGAGAATCCGGCTGCGGCAAGGAGAATCTGGCCCGCCACCTGCATCTCCACAGCCCGCTGGCGAACAAGCCGTTCATCGCGGTGAACTGCGCCAACCTGCCGGAAAACCTGGTCGAGTCGGAACTCTTCGGCCATCGCCGCGGCGCCTTCAGCAACGCCATGAACGACCGCGACGGCCTGGTGCGCACCGCGCACAACGGCACGCTGTTTCTCGACGAAATCGGCGAACTGCCGCTGACCGCGCAGGCCAAGTTGCTGCGTTTCCTGGAAAACGGCGAAATTCTCCCCTTGGGCTGCGACCGCCCGGTGCAGGTCAACGTGCGCGTCATCGCCGCCACCAATTGCGATCTGGAACAGATGGTCAAGGCCGGGCGTTTCCGCGCCGACCTGTTTTACCGCCTGCAAGTAGTACCGATGGATGTCCCGCCGTTGCGCGAACGGGTTGGCGATATTGCCTTGCTGACCGAACACTTCGTCAAACTGGCGGCCGCCAAGCACGACCTCCCGCTCATCTCCTTTTCTCCCGAGGCGCTTCGCGTGCTGCGTGACTATCCTTGGCCGGGCAATATCCGCGAACTGAAAAATCTGTGCGAACGTTTGACGATACTCTGCAACGGACAGCGCGAACCGCTCGGCGCCGATAACCTGCCGCTCAATCTACGCGAAAAAAAAATGGCGATGGCAAGCAAGGCTTCCCTGAGCCTGGAGAAAAACGAACGCGACATGATTTTGCATGCCTTGGAGCAATGCAAGGGCAACCGCACCCACGCCGCGAAAATGCTGGGAATCACCCGCTATACCTTGCTCTACCGCATCAAGAAGCATTTCCCCAGCGAAGCCGGACTGCCGGCCGGAATGGCGGCCTAGCTGTAGTCCAGCTACGCAATGACGCCCCGGATGGGGCGTTTTTTTTCGCCGCCATGTTCACCCATGCTAATATGCAAGAAACATATCTCTTCGGCAAAATGCAGCCCTTTTTGACCGGCGGGAATAAGTCAGAAAATAGCTGTGGTTTCATCCTTGGAGGAGTAAAACGATGCCGGCCTTGTCCCATCTATCGATCAAAACCAAGCTGGCGTTGATGCTGGTTTTCCCGATCATCGGGCTGCTTTATTTTTCCATTTCCGGCGTACTGGAAAAAATCGCGGTCGTCTCCAATCTGCGCACCATGCAAACACTCTCCGAGTTGGCGGTGAAATCCAGCGCGCTGATCCATGAAGCGCAAAAAGAACGCGGGATGTCGGCGGGATTTCTCGGTTCGCAAGGCACGAAATTCGTCGCCGAACTCCCCAAGCAGCGCGAACTGACCGACCAGAAAGCCGCCGCTCTCACGACGTTGCTCGGCCAACTCGACGCCTCGCAGTTCAGCCCCCAACTCAAATCCACGCTAGACGGCAGCGTGGGCCAACTGGCTAAAATGGGTGACATGCGTAAGCAGGTAAGTGCACTCCAGGCCAAACCCAAGGAATCCTTCGATTACTATTCCTCGCTGATCGGCGGCCTCCTCGACGTCATTTCGCAAATTTCCAAATCGAGCAAAAACGACGAAGTTGCACGCGCCACTACCGCCTACCTGATGTTTCTCAACGGCAAGGAACAGGCCGGCAGGGAACGCGCCACCCTGAGCGGGGTATTCGCCGCCAGCCATTTCCAGCCGGAGATATACCGCCGCTTCATTTCGCTGGTATCGGTGCAGGCCAGTTATTTCAGCCTGTTCACCAGTTTTGCCGAAAGCGGCGCCGTGGAATTCTACCGCCAGAAAATGGCAGGCCCCTACACCGCAGAAGTTGACGAAATGCGTCAAATCGCCATGGACAAGGCGATTGAGGGCGAATTCGGGGTCGAGCCGACCCGCTGGTTCGGCAGCATCACCAGGAAAATCGACGCAATGAAGGAAGTAGAGGACCGGCTCTCGAACGACCTCAGCGGCCAGGTCGAACAATTGAGCGGCAAGGCCAAGGCTCAACTGGTTTCCAACGCCGCGATCACGCTGGCCGCGCTGGCTGCCGCGCTGCTCCTCTCTTCGATGATAGCGCGCGGCATCCTCGGCCCGGTACGCAATTTGAGCTCGGCGATGACGCGGTTGCAGGAATCCGACGATCTGACTATCCGCGCCGAGGCCGGCGGCAAGGACGAAATCGCCCAGATGGCAAATGCCTTCAACGGCATGATCGTCAGCTTCCAGGCCATCATCGGTGAAATCAACCATAACGCCAAGCAGGTGGCCGCCTCGTCCACCGAACTGGCCTGGGCCGCCGAGCAGGTGAGCAAGGGTTCGCACCAGCAAAGCGGATCGGCGTCAGCCTCGGCCGCCGCCATCGAGCAAATGACCGTCAGCATCGCCTCGGTGGCCGACAATGCCGCCGAAGTGGCCGATCATTCGCAGGAAAGCCTGAAGAGCAGTCAGCGCGGCAACGAAAGCCTGTCCGAACTGTTCGGCGCCCTCGATGTCGCGGAAACCGCGATCAGCGAAATCGCCGGCTCGGTCAAGGCCTTCGTCGAGAGCGCCAGCAACATCAGCACGCTGACCCAGCAGGTACGAGACATCGCCGAACAAACCAACCTGCTGGCACTCAACGCCGCCATCGAGGCAGCCCGTGCCGGCGAACAGGGGAGGGGCTTCGCGGTGGTAGCCGACGAGGTGCGCAAGCTGGCGGAAAAATCCGCGCTCTCGGCCAACGAGATCGATTCCGTTACGCGCAGCATCGGTAGCCAATCGGTAAAAGTGGAAGACACCATCAAGGAAGGGCTGGATTCACTGCGCACCAGCCAGGACGCGATGGAAAACGTGGCAATGGTGATGGCCGAGGCCACCGAAGCCGTCAGCCATACCACCTCGGGCATCTCCAACATCGCCACTTCGGCGCGCGAACAGAACAGCGCCATGACTGAAATCGCCAGCAATGTGGAAAAAATCTCCCACATGGTCGAACAGAACACCATGACGGTGGATTCGGTTTCCAAAGCCGCCGTCGACCTGGAGAAGTTCTCCGGCAACCTCCAGGAGATGGCGGGCCGCTTTAAATACTAGTTGGCAATCTCGTTGAGTTTGCGAGATTTGTAGGAGCCCGCCGTGCGGGCGAATAACTTTAACAGCCGAGGCACCGTCTTATCTTGCGGCACCTTATCGCGGGCATACCCGACAGCCTGACGACTTGGGCACAAGTGGCCCGCTCCTACGGCTTGCGCGCCACCATTTCCACCAACGCCGACATCCCGCGGTGTCCCGCGCCTTCGTCGATCTCCCGCTCGTGTTCGCGCAGATGGAGGATTTCCATGTCGGCGAATTCGCCGCGCAAGTCCTCGGCGCTGTACAGGTTATCCCGTTCCGACGGCCCGCCGGTCTTGTATTCGAGCTGTTTCGGGGTATAGCCTTGCAGCAGCAGCACGCCGCCCGGCTTTAGCGCCTGGCGCATCAATTGATGCAACTGCCGGCGCCCGTCCGCCGCAACGAACTGGATGAAAATCGCCACCACCGCGTCGAAGCGGCTTTCGCCCCACTCCCACTCAAACAGATCGGCCAACTGGGTTTCCAGGGCCACCCCGTGGCGGGCGGCGAGTTTTTGCGCCTTGGCCAGCGCGTGCGGCGCAACATCCACCGCCACCACCTCCAGCCCCTGCCGCGCCAGCCAGACGCCGTTGCGCCCCTCGCCATCGGCCACCGCCAGCACCCGCTGGCCGGGGCTGAAACGCCGCGCCTGCGAGGTCAGGAAGACGTTCGGCTCGGTGCCGAATACATACTCCTCGACCGCATAGCGCTGTTTCCAGAATTCGCTCATTTGCCGTTCAGGAATTTTTCCAGTTGCTCGGCGGGCGCGAGGCCGGGAACGCGCCGTCCGTCGGCGAAGAACAGCGCCGGCGTGCCGCGGATACCCAGGTGGGCGCCGAGTTCGAGGATCTTGGGCAAGGGCGTCTCGCAGGTTCCCGCATTTTTCGGCTCGATACCCTTGCTGATCAGGTCGTTCCACGCCTTGGCGCGGTCGGGAGAACACCACACCGCCTTGGATTTCTGCGCGGCATTGGGGTGCAGGCTGTCGATCGGGTAGAGGAAGGTATAAATCGTCACGTCGGTGACTTTGGTCAGTTCATCTTCCAGACGACGGCAGAACGGGCAATCTACATCGGAAAATACCGCCATCACGCGCTTACCGTTGCCCTTGACCTGCTTGATCGCGGAATCGAACGGCAGCTTGTCGAACTGGGCTTTTTGCAGTTCGCGCATCTTGAGCTCGGTGAGGTTGCGCTGCGTCTTGCCGTCGAACAGGGTGCCGTTGAGGATGAAATTCACCTTGTCGTCGGTGTAGAACACGAATTCGCCGTCGGCCACCACTTCGTACAGGTTGCCGGCCGGGATCTTGCTAACCGCCAGCGCTTTGGCTTCGGGGAACTTGGTTTGCAGGATTTTCTTGATCCCGTCCTCGGTACCGCCTGCCTGAACGCTGCCTGCGGCTACAATAAATACCGCCAGCAGCGCCAGATTTGCCAAAAATTTATGCATCACTTTTCCTTGTCGATTAATAATTCTTCAATTGCGGCCACGCTCTTCGGTACGCCGTGCGTCAGCACCTCGCAGCCGTCTTGCGTCACCGCCACATCGTCTTCGATACGCACGCCGATATTCCAGAAATGTTCCGGCACATCGTCCGCCGGGCGGATATAACACCCAGGTTCGACCGTCAAGGTCATCCCGGGTTCCAATTGGCGCCATTCGCGATTGCGCTTGTAGTCGCCCACGTCGTGCACGTCCATCCCCAGCCAGTGGCCGGTCTTGTGCATGTAGAAGCGCTTGTAGCCGCCCTTTTCCAGCACTTCGTCGAGGCTGCCCCGGCATAGGCCGAGGTCGATCCCGCCCTGCGCCAGCACCCGCAGCGCCGCCTGGTGCGGCTCATCCCAGTGTTTGCCGGGAGCGACCTGGGCGATGGCCGCGGCCTGCGCCGCCAGCACCAGTTGATAAACATCCTTTTGCGCCGGAGAAAAGCGCCCGTTGACCGGGAAGGTGCGGGTGATGTCGGCGGCGTAGCCGTCCAACTCGCAGGCCGCGTCGATCAGCAGCAGATCGCCGTCCCTGAGGGGTGCGTTGTTGGCGACGTAATGCAGCACGCAAGCATTGGCGCCGCCCGCCACGATGGCCGGATAAGCCGGGGATTGCGCGCCGCGGCGGCGGAATTCGTGCAGCAGCTCGGCCTCGACTTCGTGTTCGGTGGCACCCGGCCTCGTGACTTTCATCGCGCGGATGTGGGCTGCGGCGGAAATCTCGGCGGCGCGGCGCATCAGGGCAATTTCGCCGGCATCCTTGATCAGGCGCATGTCGTCCAGCAGCACGCGTACGTCGCGAATCGCGCTGGGCGCGCTGACGCCGCTGCGCACTTGCTCGCGCACCCGGTTGAGCCAGCTCACTGCGCGCGCATCCCATTCGCTGTCCGCGCCCAGGTGGAAAAACAGGCTTTCCTGGTCGGCCAGCAGCTTGGGCAGCATGGTATCGAGCTTGGCGATCGGATAGGCGCGTTCGAAACCGAAAGCTTCCTGCGCCGCCGCCGGGCCGTAACGGAAACCGTCCCAAATCTCCCGCTCGGGATGTTTCTCGCGGCAGAACAGCAAGCTGCGCGGGCGCTTGCCGGCGACCAGCACCAGCACCGCCTCCGGCTCGGCAAAACCGGTGAGGTAATGAAAATAACTGTCGAAACGGTACGGATGCTGGCTGTCGCGGTTGCGCGTGCGCTCCGGCGCGGTGGGGATCACCGCCACGCCGCCAGCCATCGCTTTGGCGAGGTGCAAGCGGCGTTGACGGTAGGTCGTGGCTTCTATCATGTCAATTTAGCCAAGTGTCGATCAACCCGCCAGCACATTGACGGCCATGCTACCCGCTGCCTTGTTCAAGCGATCATCATTTGTCCAAATTTCCATGCAGCCGTGATGAAAGGCGGTGGCAAGATGCAAGGCATCCGGGGTTTTCAGGCCGTGGCGAGCGCGCAGCTGTAAAGCCTGATCAAAAATATTGTCATTGATGGCAAGCCAGTTTTGCGCCGCAAGAAAATCCTCGTAATCCGACACCAGCGCCGCAGCGGATTCGCGTAATGGCTTGACGATAACTTCCATGCGCACAAGGGGCGACACACACAGGATCGCATCGCCATTGCGGGCCAGGAACTGCCGTGTTAGCTCGCTGAAGGGAGCGGCATTTTCAATCAGATAAATGACGACACAGGCGTCGAGGTATACCCGGCGCACTAGCGGTCACCCCAATCATTGCGCAGTTCGTCAATGCGTTGTTGCACTTCGACCGAGGTTGCCGAAGGGCGTTGAGCGAAACGGGGTGAGGCAAGCATCTTCAATGCCTGTTCTGCACTACTGTTTTCGGCTGCTGGCGAAGTGGGGTGCTGTTCAGAAGCGGGCAGCAGGGTCAGATAAGCGCGCCCTGATGGGACGAATGACAAGGGCTCAAGCGGATGGATGCGGCCGCTATGGTCAATTTCGACTTCGATGGTTTGCAGCATGTTCAATTTCCTTTATTCAGCGCTCATCCAACCCATGCTCTAACAGGGAACAACCGGATTCTACGATACCCCGCCCCCGATATTCTGCAATAAAGCTAATCACTATGCCACTTGCCTGAGCACGACATGCTCGGGGCTTTAATTTCAAGCAACTCTCTATCCAGCGCAGAAAGCCGCTCGGGCGTGCCGACATCCTCCCAGCGCCCGCCGAAATAGCTGCCGCCGACTTTGCCTGCCGCCATCTCTTCCCGCAGCAACGGCGCCAGCCGGGCCTTGCTGCCGCGCGAAATAGCACTGAACAGCTCCGGACGATACAGGCCGATGCCGCTGAAGGTAAGCTTGCGCTCGCCTTCTGCCAGCACCTTGCCGTCCAGCAAGGCGAAATCGCCGCCAGGATGCTGGGGCGGATTGTCCACCAGCACCAGGAATGCCGACTCGCCAGCCTGCAAGGCAAGGGTGGAAAAATCGACATCGCAGAAAATATCGCCGTTGACCACCAGGAACGGGGCTTCGCCGAGCAGCGGCAGCGCGTTGGCGATGCCGCCGGCGGTTTCCAATGCTTCGACTTCGGGAGAGTAGCGGAGATTCACCCCGAAGCGGCTGCCGTCGCCCAGATATTCCTCGATCATCGTCCCAAGATGGGCGTGGTTGATCACCAGGTCGACGAATCCGGCTTGGGCCAGCCGTTCGATGTGCCAGACGATCAGCGGTTTCCCACCGACTTCCAGCAATGGCTTGGGGCAGGTGTCGGTAAGCGGGCGCATCCGCTCGCCGCGACCGGCGGCGAGGATCATCGCTTTCAAAAGGTATAGCCCACCGCTGCCTGGCGATTCTCCAGGACATCCAGCAGCCGGTACAGCGGATGCAGTTCGCTGTAGCGCTGGCAAACCTTGCGCAGATTATCCAGCACCAGCGGCATGTCCTTGAGGTAGCCGTCCTTGCCGTCGCGATGGTAGAGGCGCGCGAATATCCCCAGCACCTTGATGTGGCGCTGCGCGCCCATCCATTCGAAATCGCGGTAGAACGTCGCGAAGTCGGCGGGAACCGGCAATCCGGCCTTCCTGGCCTTTTCCCAGTAGCGTATCGTCCAGTCCAGGATGCGCTCTTCTTCCCAGCCGATGTAGGCATCCTTGAACAACGACACCAGGTCGTAGCTGACCGCGCCGTAAACCGCATCCTGGAAATCCAGCACGCCGGGATTATGCTCGGCCACCATCAGGTTGCGCGCGTGGTAGTCGCGGTGTACGAACACTTGCCCTTGCGCCAGGATATTGCGGTTGAGCAAGGCGAAAGTTTCTTCCAGCTGTGCAGCCTGTTCGCTGGAAAAAACGGATTGCAAGTGCTTGTTCGCGTACCATTCGGGAAAAAGACGCATTTCGCGCAACAACAAGGCTTCGTCGTAGGGCGGCAATTCCTCGCTGCGGCTGGCGAGCTGGAATTTCAGCAGCGCATCGATGGCATCGCGATACAGGCCGTCGGCGCTGGTTTCGTCCAGCGCGTCGAGATAGGTCTGGCTACCCAGGTCTCCGAGCAGCAAAAAGCCCTGTTCCAGGTTCTGCGCCAGCACCTCCGGCGCGTTCACCCCGGCGCCGCGCAATAGCCCGGCGACATGAATGAACGGGCGGCAATCCTCGTGCTGCGGGGGGGCGTCCATGACGATGCAGGTGCTTTCCGGCAGGCTTACCCGGAAATAACGACGAAAACTGGCATCTGCGGAAGCAGGGGCAAGAGAAAAGGGGGTGGCGGGAAATTGCTGTCGCAGCCAGCGATTGAGTAACTCGATTCGTTCCAAAAACCAACTCCGCATTGCGTAAAACATGAATTTGTGCGATTTTATCACCGATAGTCGCCTAAAACCCGAGATGAAGATTTTCCGCCTAACGGCCATGGCAAATCGCCGCCCTAAAATATGAAACGACGATTTGCCATGACCGTTCCCCTCACCCCTACCCTCTCCCGCCTGTGTGAGAGGGGGACGATGTCTCGCTACGCGAGATTCCCGTTAAGGCCGGCTGCCGCCATCCTGTTCAGCCTTTTCCCCGTTTGCGCCCAAGCTGCCGTGAGCCTGCCGCCGCTGGCGGTCGATCCGGGGTTGCTGGCGCCCATGGTGCGCCCCCCGCTGCCGGGTAGCCCGGCGCTTGGCGGCCAACCGGCGCTCACCCCTAGCGGTGCCGACGAAATTCCGCCGAACGGCGTAGCGGCAAGCGACCGCCCGCTACACCTGAAAAGAAACCGCAAGCTGACCCTCGAACCGCCGGAGCACGAAGCGCCGACGCCGGTATTCCTCCAGGCGATGCGTATGCAGGGACACAAGGGTGCCGAAATCGAAGCTTTCGACGATGTCGAACTGCGCAAATGGGGGCAGGCGCTGTCCGCCGATCATATGATCTATCGCCAGCCGGAGGACGAAGTATTTGCCGATGGCAACGTCCGCTTCGAACAACAACTCGATGTCGCAAGCGGTAGCGAACTGCGCCTCAAATTGGGAACCAAACAGGGCTACATGAATGCCGCCAGCTTCGAAGTCGGTGCACAAACGCCCCCCGGAAGGGGCGACACGGCAAAATTGCTGTTCGAAGGAGAAAACCGCTACCGGCTGGAGGACACCCGCTACACTACCTGCCCGATGGGAACGGACGACTGGTTCCTGCACGCATCCGAATTGAACCTGGATCGCAACGTCCAGACCGGTACCGCCCTTAATGCCCGCCTGGAATTCCAGGGCGTACCGATTCTTTACGCCCCGTGGATGACCTTTCCGCTCGACAAGCAGCGCAAATCCGGTTTCCTCGCGCCGAGCTTCGGCAGTACCGGCAGAAACGGCAGCGAGTTCTCGTTGCCCTATTACTGGAATATCGCCCCCAACCGCGACGCGACGATCACGCCGCGTTTCATGCAAAAACGCGGGCTGCAACTGCAAACCGAATTGCGTTATCTGGATCGTAATTATCGCGGCGAGGCTCATGCGGAAGTTCTGCCGAACGATACCATGCTCGACACCGACCGCTTTTACCTGACGCTCAATCACAGCCAGACACTGGCACCGGGATTATTCGGGGCGCTGAACATGAGCAAGGTTTCGGACGACAATTACTTCCGCGACCTCGGCACCCAGCTGACATCCACTTCGCAGGTCAATCTGCCGCGCGAAGCCCTGTTGAGCTACGGCCTGGGCAGCTGGAACCTGACCGCCCGCACCCTGAGCTACCAGACCCTGCAAGATCCCAATGCGCCCGTCGTCACCCCTTATCGCCGTATGCCGCAATTGCTGCTGAATGGCGGCGAACGCGACTTCCTGGGGAGCGACCTGGCAATGACCGGGGAATTCACCAATTTCACCCATCCCAGCCTGCCCAACGGACGCCGCACGATGCTTTACCCCAGCATCAGCCTGCCGCTGGCGCAGCCCTATGGCAGCCTCACGCCGAAGCTGGGCTGGAACGTGACGCACTACGCGCTGGATCGCGACACCACCTCGCTGCCGGACACCACTCGCAGCCTGCCGATTTTCAGTGTCGACGGCGCGCTCCAGTTGGAACGCGATGCCGGGCTGTTCGGGAAGCCTTACCTGCAAACCCTGGAACCGCGCCTGTATTACCTGTATGTGCCCTATCGCGATCAATCGCAGATCCCCAATTTCGACAGCGCCGAAGCGGATTTCAACTATGCCCGGCTGTTCACCGAAAACCGTTTCAGCGGCAACGATCGGATCAACGACGCCAATCACCTGACGCTGGCCTTCACCTCGCGCCTGCTGGAGCAGGACACGGGACGGGAACGGATACGCGCCACCCTCGGGCAGCGCTACTATTTCACCGATCAACAAGTCACCTTGAACAGCCCCGCGCGCACCGGCAAAACTTCCGACACGCTGGCGCTGCTGAGCGGCAATTTGTCCACCAACTGGTCACTGGATAGCGGCTGGCAATACAATACCGACCAAAAGCAGACGGAAAAAGCCAACCTTTCCGCACGCTACCAACCGGAGCTCGGCAAAACCTTGAACATGGGTTACCGCTATACCCGCGAATCGCTCAAGCAAGTGGATTTGTCTAGCCAATGGCCCTTCGCAGGACGTTGGCACGCGCTCGCTCGCTGGAACTATTCGATCCCCGACAGCAAACTGCTGGAAGGGCTGGCCGGACTGGAATACAACGCCGGTTGCTGGGCTTTCCGCTCGGTAATTCACAGTTTTTCGACTGCCGCTGCACAACGCACCAACGCTATTTTCTTCCAGCTCGAACTGAACGGCATGGGGCATATCGGCTCCAATCCGTTTGACGTACTGAAACGCAACATTTATGGTTATGCCAATTCCAACGAGAGCAATTATGAATCGACCGCTAATTTCCGCTAAATCCCTGCTGCTGGGCAACGTCCTGCTGGCCTTCCTGACCTTCTTGAGCAGTAGCGGTGCTTTCGCCGCAGCAAGCGTCCCACGCCTGCTCGACCGCATAGTCGCGGTGGTCAACAACGAAGCGATTACCCAATACGATCTCAACGACCGGGTCAAACTCACCACCCAGCAACTCAAACACCAGGGCACCCCGCTGCCGCCGCGCGAGGTGCTGGAAAAGCAATTGCTGGAAAGGCTGATCACCGACCGGATACAACTGCAATTCGCCAAGGAAACCGGGGTGCGCGTCGACGATGCGCAGCTCGACAAAACGCTGCAACGGATTGCCCAGCAGAACAACCTCAGCCTGGAAGCGTTCCGCGCCACACTGGAAAAGGACGGCGTCAGCTTTGCCCAGTTTCGCGAGGAAATCCGCAATGAAGTCATTCTCGAACGCCTGCGCGAACGGGAAGTGGACAACAAGACCAGCGTCACTGAAAGCGAAATCGACAACCACCTCAGCACCCGCGCCACCCAACTGGGCGGTGAGGAAGAATTCAATCTGGCGCATATCCTGATTCGCGTCCCGGAACAAGCCAGCCCGGAGCAGGTCAAGGAGAAACTGGCGCGCGCCGAACTGGCGTTGAACGCGCTGAAAGCCCAGGCCAACTTCGGCCAGATCGCGGCCACCTATTCCGACGCGCCGGACGCGATGCAGGGCGGACAACTCGGCTGGCGAACCGGCAGCCGCCTGCCCGCCCTGTTCACCGAAGCCATCCAGAAACTGCAACCGGGCGACAACACCGCCATCCTGCGCAGCCCTAACGGCTTTCATATCCTCAAGCTGCTGGACCGGCGCGGCAAGGATACTCCGATGATCGTGCAGCAGACCCACGCCCGTCACATCCTGATCAAGACCAACGAAACGGTGTCGGAGACCGACGCTAAACAACGCCTTCTCCAAGTGAAGGAACGCCTCGACAACGGTGGCAATTTCGCAGAACTGGCTCGCCAGTATTCCGAAGACGGCTCGGCAAGCAAAGGTGGCGACTTGGGCTGGCTGTCGCCCGGCACCACCGTGCCGGAATTCGAGCACGCGATGGACGCACTCAAGCCCGGACAAATCAGCCAGCCTATCCATAGCCCCTTCGGCTGGCACCTGATCGAAGTGCTGGAACGCCGCCAGGAAGACGTCAGCAAGGAGCGCCAACGCCTGATGGCGCGCCAGGAACTGCGTGCGCGCAAGATCGACGAAGGTTATGAAAGCTGGTTGCGCCAGTTGCGCGACCAGGCTTACGTGGAATATCGCCAGGAAGAGAAATGACTTCCCCGGTGATCGCCCTCACCGCCGGCGAACCTGCCGGCATCGGCCCGGATCTCTGCGTTTTGCTGGCCCAGCAAGCGCTACCTGCACGCATAGTGGTGCTTGCCGATCGCGACTTGCTGAAAACCCGCGCGGCACAGCTCGGTCTGCCGCTAACGCTGGCCGACTGGCACCCCGGTTCGCCGGCGCCGGCAGCCGGCGTGCTCGAAGTCATGCACCACCCCCTCGCTGCGCCGGTCATTCCCGGTCAGCTCGATCCGGCCAACAGCCGCTATGTGCTGGACACCCTGACCAGCGCCGCGCGCGGCTGTCTCGACGGCTCCTTCGCGGCGCTGGTCACCGCCCCGGTGCACAAGGGCGTGATCAACGATGCCGGGATTCCCTTCACCGGCCATACCGAATTTTTCGCCGAGCTTACCGGCACGCCGCTGGTCGTGATGATGCTGGTCGGCGGCGGGATGCGGGTGGCGCTGGCCACCACCCACCTGCCGCTCAAGGACGTTCCCGCCGCCATCACCCGCGACAGCTTGAGCGCCGTCATCCGCATCCTGCACCGCGACCTGGTCACCCGCTTCCGCCTGGCGCAACCGCGCATCCTGGTGGCGGGACTCAACCCCCATGCCGGCGAAGGCGGCCACCTGGGGCGCGAGGAAATCGACGTAATCGCCCCGGTGCTGGACGTCTTGCGCGGCGAAGGCATGAACCTGGAAGGGCCGTTGCCCGCCGACACCCTGTTCAACCGCAGCTATCTCGACCGCGCCGACGCGGTGCTGGCGATGTACCACGATCAAGGCTTGCCGGTGCTGAAACACGCCAGCTTCGGCAGCGGCGTCAACGTCACGCTGGGGATGCCGATCGTCCGCACCTCGGTCGATCACGGCACCGCGCTGAACCTGGCAGGAAGCGGCAAAATCGAAGTCGGCAGCCTGCGCGCCGCCATCGACCTGGCGCTTGAACTGGCCGGAACCGCATGAAACTCCAATGTAGGAGCGACCTCCAGGTCGCGATTTTCAAGGTTCGCGACCTGGAGGTCGCTCCTACAACGAAAGCACCATGAAACACATCCCGAGAAAACGCTTCGGCCAGAATTTCCTCACCGACCGCCATTACATCGACCGTTGCGTCTACGCCATCCGCCCCCAGGCCGACGACCTGCTGGTGGAGATCGGCCCCGGCCTGGGCGCGCTCACCGTGCCGCTGATGCAAGCGCTCGATCATTTGCACGTAGTGGAAATCGACCGCGACATCGTGGCCCGACTGGAGCGGGATTACCCGGCGGATAAGCTCGCGATCCACTCCTGCGACGCGCTCAAGTTCGACTTCGGCACGCTCGGCAAGCCGCTACGCGTGGTCGGCAACCTTCCCTACAACATTTCCACGCCGCTCTTGTTCCATCTTGCCGACTACGCGGCAAACATCGCCGACTGCCATTTCATGCTGCAAAAGGAAGTGGTGGAGCGCATGGTAGCCGCCCCGGATACGGCGGAATACGGACGGCTCTCGGTGATGCTGCAATACCGCTTCGCGATGGAATACTTGTTCACCGTTCCGGGCGGTGCCTTCAATCCACCGCCCAAGGTGGAATCGGCGTTCGTGCGGATGATCCCGCTGGCGCCGCTGCCACATCCGGCACAGGACGAAGCACTGTTCGGGCGCATCGTCACCGCCGCTTTCTCGCAGCGCCGCAAGACCTTGCGCAACACCTTGCGCGATTACCTGCCCCCCGAGGGGTTTACCGAATTGGGCATCGATTCCGGCCTGCGCGGCGAAGTTCTCGGCGTGGCGCAGTTCGTTGCAATAGCTAATTACTGCGCCGCCAATCTCCAATAAAGCTTAAACACGTCATGACATTGGCAACCCCCGTCCTTATGGGCTGCGGGTTCCAGCGCGGTAGTCGACAGTTCCTCGATGTTCCGGCGATAATCGGAGCGTAAAGCCATGCAAAATGGCTCCACCGCTCACTCGAAGGAGTACGATGAAAAAAAATATCGCCCCCACCCAGCGTGAGATCAAACTCGACGACGACGACGTGATCGTCTCGAAAACCGACCTCAAGGGCCGGATCACTTACGCCAACCGCATTTTCATGCAGATCGCCAATTACCCGGAGAAAGCGCTGCTCAACGTGCAGCACAACATCGTCCGCCACCCGGACATGCCGCGTGGCGCATTCAAGCTGCTGTGGGACACCTTGAAAGTCGAAAAGGAATTTTTCGGCTACGTCAAAAACATGACCGCCGACGGCGATCATTACTGGGTATTCGCCAACATCACCCCGGATCGCGACGCGCAGGGCAAGGTGGTGGGCTATTTTTCCGTGCGGCGCAAACCCAAGCCTTCTGCAATCGCGACCATCCAGGCCATCTATCAGGAAATGCTCGAAGTGGAACGCAAGGCCGGCACTGCCAACGCACCCGACGCCTCTATCGCCCACGTAGTTGAAAAACTCAAAAAGCTGGGTACAACCTACGACCGTTTCATCCTCAGCATCTGATCCTGCCGGAGCACCAATAATGCACAACGCCATGAGAGCCGGCATCAGCCGGCGTACCCCATTTCTCGACAGCCAGTTCCGTCTGGCCTGCGTCGTATTCAACTTGATTACCCTTACCCTTGCTCTCTGGGTTACCTGGCAGCACGGCTTCGATTTTACGACCTGGCTGTTCCCGGTGATCTCGATATTTTTCTCGGGATACGCCTGGGTACATTTCCACAAGCCGATCGAAATCATCAAGCACATGCAAGAAGTGCTCAAGGATTCCAGCAAAGGCCAGCTGCACAGCCGCATCACCGGCACCGCCGGGATGGGCGAACTGGGAAAAGCCGCCTGGGAATTGAACGAGTTTCTCGACCTGATCGAAATGTACTTCAAGGAGGTCAATACCTGCTTCCGTATGGTCACGGAAGGGATGTTCTACCGCAAAGCGCTCCCACAAGGGTTGCCCGGCCAATTTGCCGACTCGCTGGAAAAGGTCAACGCGGCGATTGCCGCGATGGAGGAGAATACCCAGTTGATCAACCGCAACGAGCTGTCCTCCCAGCTTCATGCCGCCAACACCAACCATCTGTTGCGCAACCTCAAGATCAACCAGAAGGATCTGGTCAATACCAGCAACGAAATGGACGAAGTCGAAAAAATCGCCCGTTCCAACCGCGAGGCCGCCGCGCACAGCATGGGCGCGATGACCCACATCAGTGAAGAACTCACCGGCATGAACCAACGCGTGCAGGAAATGGCCCAGGCCGCTCAGGAATTGGGCGGCGAAAGCATGGCGATCAACAACGCCGTTCACCTGATCTCGGACATCGCCGACCAGACCAACCTGCTGGCCCTGAATGCCGCCATCGAAGCGGCGCGTGCAGGGGAAACTGGGCGCGGATTCGCGGTGGTGGCCGATGAGGTGCGCAAACTGGCTGAGCGCACCAAGACCGCCACAGTGGAAATCGACGCGATCGTCGCCCGCTTCCAGAGCCGCGTCAGCACCATGGTGGAGGAAACCGGCACGGCAAGTACCCTGACCGCCAAGGTCAACAACCAGATGAACGACTTCAAGGCGCGTTTTTCGGAATTCTCCCAATCCGCCGAGAACACCATTACCCGGGTGGCCAAGACCAAGGATAGATCGTTCGGCTCGCTGGTGACCATGGATCACATCATCTTCATGCAGAACGCCTATATGGCGGTGGGCAAGGGGAAAGATTGCGACGAAGCGAGCGCCGCCAGTACCGAGCACCATAATTGCCGGCTCGGCAAATGGTATTACGAGGGTCTAGGGAAAGCGCAGTTCGGCAAAACCCAGGCCTTTGCCCAACTGGAGCAACCGCACGCCGCAGTGCATACCAACGTGCATCGCGCGGTCGAGCTTTCCCGCCAGAACTGGGCAGGCGACGCGGCGGTACGTCACGAGCTGGTGCAAACCATGGAAAAAGCCGAAGACGCCAGCCAGCAAGTGATCAACCTGGTCGACGCGATGGTCAACGAGAAGCACGGCGCGAGCTAAAGGCAACGTCTTCACCCTCTCTCGCAGTCTCGCTACGCGAAGCCTAACGCTCGATGAATTCGATCTTGTAGCCGTCCGGGTCGGCCACGAAGGCAATCCAGGTAGCGCCGCCATGTAGCGCCGGGCCGTAAGTCACGGTGCCGCCCTTGGCGGCCACGTCCGCGCAAGCCTGGCGGATATCGTCGACCTGGATCGCGACATGGCCGTAACCGGTGCCGATCTCATAGCGCTCCACCCCCCAGTTGTAGGTGAGTTCCATCACCGCCTCTTCGCTCTCATCAGCATAGCCGACGAAGGCGAGCGTGTACTTGCCTTCCGGTTAATCCTTGCGGCG
>CALMWM010000648.1 GCA_937873435.1 uncultured Gallionellaceae bacterium | reverse complement strand
TTTGACGGCTTGAAACACGTCGGGAGGAAGCGCCAAACGGTTAAAGCCACCGGTGTCGATCGGCCCGGGACTAATGGCGTTAATCCGAATTCCGCGGCCGACGAGCGCCAAGCCCAGGGATTGCACGAGTGAGCGCAAAGCGGCCTTGCTCGCGGCATAAATGCTGAAATTGGGAGTTCCGCTCCGGTCGGTAATGGAAGTGGTGACGATGATGGAGGCATTCCCGCTGAGTAGCGGCAGCGCTTTTTGAATGGTGAAGAATACTCCCTTGAAATTGACCCCGACGATTTTATCGAACTGGGCTTCGGTCACCTGTTCAACCGGTGCCGGCGCTGAGACCGCAGCGTTAAGGAACAGCACGTCCAGCTGGCCGAAACGGTTTTTCACCTGCGCCATCAAGGTGTCGATTTCGGCCAGGCTGCCCGCTTCGCTGCGGATCACCAGGGTTTCGCTGCCTAATTCCTCTTGCGCGGCAGCCAGCCTTTCCGGGTCTCGCCCGGTAATCGCCAGTTGTGCGCCTTCGGCGCGAAACAGCCGGGCGCTCGCCAGGCCGATGCCGCTCGAAGCGCCGGTGATCAGTGCGGTTTTTCCTTTAAGCCTGTTCATTGTTACTCCGCGATTCAAAGAGCATCAGCCAATACGCGCATCCTGACATTCATCGGAGGCACCTCATCGGGGTCGACGAGAACATCCAGCAAGGTCGGGCCGTTATGCGCGCAGATGGCGGCAATATCCAACCGCGACAGGTCTTCCGGCGCGCGGATGGTATGCGCCAGGGCGCCCAGCGCACGCGCCAGCGCGGCGAAATCGGTAGGAGGCAGCTCGTGGCCGATCTGTTCGGCGCCGGCTATTCGCTGACCGTGTTTGACCATGCCCAGCGCCCGGTCGTTGAGTACCACGAAGATGACGTTCAATTGTTCGGCGACGGCGACCGAGATTTCCTGACCGTTCATCAGCATACTGCCATCGCCGACGATGCAGACTACCGGCACTTCGGGATTGGCTGCCGCCGTACCTACCGCGCCGCCGATGGCCCAGCCCATCGGGGCAAAATCCATCGTGACGCGCAGCCAGCCGCCGTCAGTCTTGCGCCGGCCCGGCGAGATTCTGCGTGCGCCTCCACCTTGCCGTCGTTCGCCGAGACGAAGGTCGGAACCGGGATGTAAATAGTGAACCGACCAGGCAACGCTGCTGCCGGTGTCGGCAAGAAAACGGGCGGTCGGCGGGAAAAGCCGCCCCAACTCGCGCATCAGCCGCTGCGGTGTAATCGGGGTCGCATCGCTCTCATATTTGTCGGGCGCTGCCAGCATATGGAACGGATCGCATTCGGTACGATCAAGCTCTCGCGATGCAGACGATTGCGTAGCTGGGGCGATCTTGCTCTGGTCAAGCATTTTCTCGATCAGGCGGATGAACACCGACTTGATGCGTCCGCGTACGTGAAGGCGCGCCATCGGCGTGCGCGACAGGTGTTCTTCCGTTTCGTCGATATGCACCAGGCGCTCGTTGAGCAGGCTTTCGCTCCAGCCGCCAGTGTTCCATTCGCCCATGCTGCTGCCTATCGCCAGGATCAAATCCACGGATTTGTCGTTTAGTGTGGCCTCGGCGGAGGCGTGTCCGCCGAAACCGAATACCCCGCGATATAGCGAATGGTGCGAATTGACCAGTCCCTTGCCGTCCGGCGTGGTGACGAAGGGGATTCCCTTCAACGCGGCGAACTGGAGTATCGCGCCTATCGCTTCGCCGCACCAACCGCCAATCACCAGCACGACATTATTGGCTGCGGATAGCATTTCGAGCAGCGTTTCAATCGCGTCGTCGTCCACCAGGGAGGATGCCGCCAGCAGGCTGGGCAGATCGTAAGAAGGGGCCGGATGGGGGCTGCGGAAGACATCTACCGGAACGGTCAGGTGGGATGGGCCTCTGGGCGCACGGACGGCGCTCTGTAGCGCGGAAACCAGCTTGATTTCCATTTGCTTGGGATGCGACACCAGAGAGCTATAGCGGGTGCAGTGACGAAACATGGCCGGCGTATTGATCCCGGTGCAGCTTGATTCCTGCAGCGGGTTCTTGCCGAAGGTAGGCAGCGCGGGTTGTCCGGTGATCACCAGCAGCGGAATTTTATTGTCGTAGGCGCAGGCAACGCCGGTGATGAGGTTGGTGGCGCCCGGGCCGGAAGTGGCGCAGCAGACGCCGATCTTGCCGCTTTCGCGGGCGTAGCCGTCGGCCATGAAGGCGGCGCCGGTCTCATGCCGTGCCAGAATGTGGCGGATGCCGCCCCTCCGGGTGCTTCTGGCAATGGCGTTGAAGAGCGGTTCGATAGCACCGCCAGGAATGCCGAATACGTATTCGACGCCGATCTGTTCCAGATAAGCGACCAGCAAATCGGCTACTTCCAGTGTGTGAGCAGAAACGATTTTCGGACTCCCCCAATTATTTTAGTATGGTTTTCGACAAGCTAAATATCAGCGTCACATGATACTCTTGCCGCACCTGAAAACTCAAACGTCCCTGCCTTGACGCCAGGGTAGACTTTGGCGAAGATGTGGCGACCATACCTTGTGATTTCGTGACTGCCCTTGAGCGTTCCCATCCTTATTGCTTGCCACGATTGCGATCTCTTGCAGCGGGAGACCGCATTGCCGCCCGGCGGGGTGGCCGTCTGCGGTCGCTGCGGGGCAGTGCTCTATCGAAATAATCCCGGCAATGCCGAAAGGACGCTGGCATTGACGCTAGCGGCGGCGCTGCTGTTTGCGATCTCCAATGCTTTTCCGATTGTCGGCATCGAGAGCCAGGGCAATCGTAATGCCAGTACGCTGTTCGGGGCGGTGCTCAGTTTGTGGAACGACCGCATGATGCTGGTTGCCGGCCTGGTATTCATCACGACCATGCTGATTCCGGCGCTTGAACTCGGGGTAATGATTTTTCTGCTGGCAACGCCGCGCCCGCGACCGGCGGTGTTGCGCCTGGTGCTAGCGATCCGGCCATGGGCGATGCTCGAGGTGTTCATGCTCGGTGTGCTGGTGTCGGTACAAAAGCTTTCGCACCTCGCCACCATCGTTCCGGGCGTTGCGCTGTGGTCTTTCGGCGCGTTGATGCTGCTGTTCGCCGCGCTCACGGCGACTTTCAACGTGAACGACCTATGGCGCGCGATGCCGCCGGCACCCGCCCATGTCGACCGTTAATGCAACGGCGGCGGCCAGCGGACTTTGCGCTTGCCATG
The DNA here is from genome assembly GCA_937873435.1 of uncultured Gallionellaceae bacterium. Classification (GTDB taxonomy): domain Bacteria; phylum Pseudomonadota; class Gammaproteobacteria; order Burkholderiales; family Sulfuricellaceae; genus JAGXQV01. The sequence goes on along the minus strand of CALMWM010000648.1, from coordinate 1,555 downwards.
TCTGCGGGCTGGTTTCGCAGGCGCCCGTGGCGCGCGGCGAACTGGCTTGTTCGCGTTGCGGCGCGCGCCTGCATCCGCGCAAGCCGAACAGTATCGCGCGCACCTGGGCGCTGCTGGTTGCTGCGTTCATCCTGTATATTCCGGCGAATTTGCTGCCGGTGATGGAAACCGGTTCGCTGTTCGGCGCCCAGAAGGACACCATCCTGAGCGGGGTAATCTACCTGTGGCAGTCCGGTTCCTGGCCGCTGGCGGCCCTGGTGTTTTTCGCCAGCATCGTGGTGCCGCTAGCGAAAATGCTGATTCTTACCCTGCTGGCCGCTTCCGTGCACTTTCGCGCGACCTGGTTGACTTATGAGCGCACCCGCCTGTACCGGATGATCGAATTCATCGGACGCTGGTCGATGCTGGATATTTACGTGGTCACGCTGCTGGCCGCGCTGGTGCGCCTGCAATCGTTGGCCACGATCAAGGCCGGGCCGGGCGCGCTGGCGTTCGGCGCGGTGGTGGTGCTGACCATGCTCGCCTCGATGGCGTTCGACCCGCGCCTGATGTGGGACAACATAAAGGATGAGAATGCTCCCCGACCTGAATGATTTGCCGGTAGCCGTGGCGATCCCCAAACGCCGGCGTTTGCCCCAGCTGGTCTGGCTGGTTCCGCTGGTCGCGCTGTTCATCGGTGGCTGGCTGTTGCTGCACACCCTCTCCCAGCGCGGACCGACGGTGACGATCAGTTTCCTGACCGCCGAAGGGATAGAGCAGGGCAAGACGCGCATCCGTTACAAGGATGTGGACATCGGCGAAGTGAAGACCGTCACGCTGGCCAAGGATCGCAGCCATGTGCTGGTCACCGCGCAACTGGCCAAGCAGGCGGAGAATTTTCTGGCAGCCGACACGCGCTTCTGGGTGGTGCGTCCGCGGGTTTCCGGCGGCAAGATTTCCGGTATCGGCACCTTGCTGTCTGGCGCCTATATCGGCGTCGACGTCGGCAAGGCGAGCGAGACGAGCAGCGAGTTTGTCGGGCTGGAAGTGGCGCCTATCCTCACCAGCGGGTTGCCGGGACGGCAATTCGTCTTGCGGGCCGGCAATCTCGGCTCGCTCGAAATCGGTTCGCCGGTGTATTTCCGCCGCATCCAGGTGGGCGAGGTGGTTGCCTACGACCTCGACAAGGATGGCGGCAACGTGACCGTCACGGTATTCGTCCATGCGCCTTACGATCGTTACGTCACGTCGCGTGCGCGTTTCTGGAATGCCAGCGGCGTCGATGTCTCACTGGATGCCAACGGGGTGCGCTTGCAGTCGCAATCGCTGGTGTCCGTGCTGCTCGGCGGCATTGCCTTCGAAACTCCGGGCGACGACCAGAAGGCCGAGGAGGCGCCGGTTAACGCGACTTTCGTGCTTCATCCAGACCGCGCGCTGGCGATGAAGGCGCCCGACGGAGCACCGTTGATCCTGACCCTGAATTTCGGCGACTCGATCCGCGGGCTGGCGCCCGGTGCGCCGGTGGATTTTCGCGGCATCGTGGTCGGCGAGGTGCTTTCGGTCGGCGTCGAATACG
>CALMWM010000647.1 GCA_937873435.1 uncultured Gallionellaceae bacterium | reverse complement strand
GCGGTGCCCCACAGCACGGCCTTCTTGCCGCCGGCGTTCATCGCGACGTTGCCGCCGATGCAGGAGGCGTCCGCCGAGGTCGGATCGACCGCGAACACGTAGCCGCCGGCTTCCGCCGCCTCCATCACGCGCCGCGTCACCACGCCGGCACCGCAATGGATGGTGGGCACCGGCTCGGCCACGCCGGGAAGTATGGACAGGTCGATGCCGTTATGGCGATCCAGTTTTTCGGTATTGATCACTGCCGAGAGCTTGGTCAGCGGCACCGCGCCGCCGGTGTAGCCGGTGCCGCCGCCGCGCGGGATCAGGGTCAGCCCCAGTTCGATACAGGTTTTCACCAGCACGGCGATTTCCGCCTCGCTGTCGGGATTCAACACCACGAAGGGATATTCGACCCGCCAGTCGGTGGCATCGGTAACGTGCGCGACCCGCGCCAGGCCGTCGAACTGGATATTGTCGCGGCGGGTGTAAGGCAGGAGTTTTTTCAGCACATCGCGACGCAGCTCGGCGGTGTGCTCGAATTCGGCGGCGAATTCGTTGATCGCCCGGTGCGAGGCATCGAGCAACTGCTTAACCGACGGATTGTCCTGGCGGCGTGCCTCGACCGCGCGCAGGCGGTGGCGCAGGGCTTCGATCAAGGCCTCGCGGCGCTTGCCGTTGGCTAACAGGTCGTCTTGCAAATAGGGATTGCGCGTCACCACCCAGATGTCGCCCAGCACCTCGAACAGCATCCGCGCCGAACGGCCGGTACGGCGCTCGGCGCGCAGGCTGTTGACGACCTCCCACATCTCCGCGCCGAGCAGGCGGATGATGATCTCGCGGTCGGAGAAGGAGGTGTAGTTGTAGGGAATTTCCCGCAGGCGTGCTGTCATGGGATGACGTTTCGGCAAAAGCGCTATTCTAGCTTATCGAGAACGGGGAATCACATGGCGCATGCAAGGGGCTTAATCCTCGACACAGATTTCGCCCTTCCCGATCGCCGCCAGGGTCTTGTATACCAGGACTCCGATTATCAGCGTCAGCAGTACCAGCATGAAAACCGCCAAGGCTAGGAAAAAACCGCCGTGCAACTGGCGGTACATCGCCATGCTGGCAATGGCGAAGGCCGCGACGGGAAAGGAATAGGCCCACCACGACAGGTAAAAACGCAGCCCCATGAACTTGCGGTAGAGCGACAACAGCAAAATCAGGAAAAACAGCGCGACATAAAACAGGAAACGGGCGAAGCCGTCGATCTCGCCGACGAGCTTGAGGTAGGAAAGGAACCCCACCGCCGGGGGCGCGATCAGAATGAAAAAGGTCGGCACCAGCTTTTCCGGCAGCGGCGGATGGAATATCACCCGGTTGAAAATGATGGTCAGCAGCACCAGCCAGAACAGCAGACCGACGCTGAAGAAAAACCAGGAAACCTCGTGGTAGCCGTGGGCGACACCGGCAATCGGCACGAGGATGTTGCCGACCATGGGAATGAACCAGGACGGATTGCTGTGCTGGATCGCGAAGGTGTCGTGATTGATCCAGCGCGCCAGCACGAACACCGTAAACCCCAGGTGCATGGCCGTGCCGGCTATCCACAGCAGGTGGGAAAGCGCCATGGCGAAGGGTAGCAGGGCAACGGCCAGCAGGATCAGGCTGATGGAAAAAGTGGGGAAGAAACTCAGCTTGACCGGGTGGTTCAATTCCTTGACCACCGCCTCGCGAAAATTGGCGATCTTGCTCAGGTACAGCACCGCCAGAGTGGCGAACACCATGGCGGTAAGCGCCAGCAACCAGGCGCTCGGCTGCACTGGCAGCGCGAAAATTTCCTCGGCTTTTTCCATCGCGATGGTGAACCCGGACAAGCCCATCACCACGGAAAAAAACGAAATCGGAAAAAACTTCAGCCTGGACTGCTCGCTCATGCCATTCTCCTGTCGCCGCTGAATCCAATGTAATTGCCCGAGAGTATATCAGCCGCTCCTAATATTTTGAGAAGTGCCGCTACTGTGCCAGCCACGCGATTGCGGCATAACGCGCAAATTTGCCGAGCGCCATGAACACCGAAACCCACAGCGCATTCAGCCGCAGCCAGCCGGCAGCCACGCACAGCGCATCGCCGATCAACGGCGCCCATGCCAGCAGCAACGCAACGGCTCCGTAGCGGCGCAGCCATTCCAGCGCACGGGTAGATTCGCGCTGCGGCAGGATACGGCCGAGCAGGTAGGAACTCATCCCGCCCAGCGTATTGCCGAGCGTCGCCAAGGCGAGCGCCGGCCACAGCAGCGTGCCGTCGAGCTTGAGCACGCCGAACAGCACGGCTTCCGAACCGCCCGGCAGCAATGTCGCGGCAAGGAAGCTGCTGAGAAACAGCGCCCCCAGGCTGAATTCACTGGCGCCCATCGACAGATGACAAAACGGGCAATAATTCGGACAATACGGTTCTTTTCATTTTCGGGTGCTGCGTATGGATGCGGGACGCAACAAAGCAATTCTGTGGATGGTGGCGGTGCTGGTGCTGGCCGGGATCGCCGCCTTCATGCTGACGCGAAAACCGGCAGCGCCGCAGGCAACCTTCACCACTCTGGACGGCAAGAAAATCGCGCTCGATAGTCTGCGCGGCAAAGTCGTGCTGGTCAATTTCTGGGCGACCAGTTGCCCCGGCTGCATCCATGAGATGCCCGCCCTGATGAATACCTACCGGAAATTCCAGGCGCGCGGCTTCGAAACCGTCGCTGTGGCGATGAGCTACGACCCGCTGGAATACGTGCGCCAGTTCAGCGAAAAGAACCAGTTGCCGTTCACGGTCGCTCTCGACAAGGATGGCTCGGCGGCGCAGGCCTTCGGCGCACGGGTGACCCCTACCACTTTCCTCATCGACAAACAGGGGCAAATCGCCCAGCGCATCGTCGGCGAACCGGATTTCGCCAAGCTCCATGCGCTGATCGAACAGACGCTCTAATCCGTCCCGGTCAGCGAAGAATACTGGACGCCTGATCCACGGTTTTGTTATGAGCCCGCCACGCCTAACCCGTGCGAAATCATGTCAACCGGCATGATCAGCTCGATTTGGTTGCGGTGGATGCTCATGAAACCGCTGGCAAACAATCTGCGCCCTCCCAAATCCCACACTTCGGCCTCGGTGATGGCAATAAAGTCCTTGGATTCGGAGAGGAAATCCGTCACCCGTGCGCCCGGGAGCAGGTCGACATACCCCATGATCCGGTAATTCCCGGTCAATGCCACGACTTTAGTCTTACCTTCGATGTTCATTATCATTCCCCTCGGTCATCGTTCAACGCAAAGCATAAGCAACCGCTTTCATTCTAGTCCCGCAACAGCGGCACTACCAGATCCTCCAGCCGCGCGTAATGCACCTGGCCGCTGATTTTCTTGCGCAATCGTCCCTGTTTGTCGATGACGAATGAAGTCGGCAGGCGACTGACCCCGCCGAAGGCGGCGCTATGGCTGCCATCCGCCATCGCGACGGGGAAACGGTAGCCTTCCTCGGCCATGAAACGCCGCACCGTCTCCCTGTCATCGTCCTGGCTCAGCGCGATGATCTCGAAACCATGGGCGCGGTAGTCGCGGTAAAAACGCTCCATGTCCGGCATTTCGTGGCGGCAGTAGGGACACCAGGTCGCCCAGAAATTGACCAGCACGACTTTGCCGCGCAAGTCCTGCAACTCGATGCGCCGCCCGTCGAGCAGTTCGAAATGCAGCGGCGGCAGCGCGCGTTCTTCCTCGCTCACCCAGGCCGGCGGGCGGAACCAGAAATAGACGATCAGGCCGAGCAGCAGCAGGGACCATTTGTCGGGGCGGAATTTCTTGAGGCGCGCCGCGAGATCC
>CALMWM010000646.1 GCA_937873435.1 uncultured Gallionellaceae bacterium | reverse complement strand
GCAACGAATTCGTGCTGAAAATCACCGGCCTGGTGCGCAACCGCCCGGAAGGCACCACCAACGCCAATCTCTCCACCGGCGAGATCGAGGTGCTGGCGCATACCATCGAGATCCTCAACGCTTCCGCCACCCCGCCCTTCCAGCTCGACGACGACAACCTCAGCGAAAACGTGCGCCTGACGCACCGCTACATCGACCTGCGCCGTCCGCAGATGCAGAACAACATGAAGTTGCGCTACCGCGTCGCCAAGACCCTGCGCGGCGCGCTCGACGGCCACGGCTTCATGGAAATCGAAACCCCGATGCTGACCCGCTCCACTCCGGAAGGCGCACGCGACTACCTGGTGCCGTCGCGCGTTCACCCCGGCCACTTCTTTGCGCTGCCGCAGTCGCCGCAGCTGTTCAAGCAACTGCTGATGGTGTCCGGTTTCGACCGCTACTTCCAGATCGTCAAATGCTTCCGCGACGAAGATTTGCGCGCCGACCGCCAGCCCGAATTCACCCAGGTGGATATCGAGACCTCGTTCATGGACGAAGTGGCGATTACCGGCCTGGTCGAAGACATGCTGCGCAAGCTGTTCAAAACCGTGCTCGACGTTGAATTGCCCGATCCGCTGCCGCGCCTGACCTACAAGGAAGCGATGGCCCGCTACGGCTCGGACAAGCCCGACCTGCGCGTGACGCTGGAACTCACCGAACTCACCGACATCATGAAGGACGTCGATTTCAAGGTCTTCAGCGCTCCCGCCAACTCCGGCAATGGCCGCGTCGCCGCGCTGCGCATCCCCGGCGGCGGCGAGATCACCCGCGGCGAGATCGACGCCTACACCCAGTTCGCCGCTATCTACGGCGCCAAGGGCCTCGCCTACATCAAGGTCAACGACGTCGCCAAGGGCCGCGAAGGGCTGCAATCGCCGATCGTCAAAAACCTCCACGACGCCGCCCTGAAATCCATCGTCGAGCGCACCGGCGCCACCGACGGCGACCTGATTTTCTTCGGCGCCGACAAGGCCAAGGTAGTCAACGAAGCCCTCGGCGCGCTGCGCGTCAAGATCGGCCACGAGCGCGGCCTGGTCACCGGCGACGCGTGGAAGCCGTTGTGGGTAGTGGATTTCCCGATGTTCGAATACAACGAAGACGAAAAACGCTGGGATGCGCTGCATCACCCCTTCACCGCCCCCTTCGACGGCCACGAGGAACTCCTCGAAAGCGACCCCGGCAAAGCCCTGTCGAAAGCCTACGACATCGTGCTCAATGGCTGGGAAATCGGCGGCGGCTCGGTGCGTATCCATCGCCAGGAAGTCCAGTCCAAGGTATTCAGCGCCCTCAACATAAGCGCCGAAGAAGCTCAGGAAAAGTTCGGCTTCCTCCTCGAAGCCCTGCAATTCGGTGCCCCGCCCCACGGCGGTTTGGCGCTCGGCCTCGATCGCCTGGTCACCCTGATGGCCGGCGCAGAGTCGATCCGCGACGTAATCGCCTTCCCCAAGACCCAGCGCGCCGCGTGCCTGCTGACCAATGCACCCAACACAGTGGACGAGAAACAGTTGAAAGAACTGCATATTCGTTTGCGTCAACAGGTGCAGACGCAAGTGGAAGTGGTGCCGGAGTAGGTTTTGTCGGACGGAAAAACGCGCCAAACCACTTGGCGCTGGCCTGGCAGGAAGACCTAAGGCAGTTTCAGGTCATCTTGCTGGTCCATTCGTCGAGAACCTCGCAGGCGTCCAGGTTCGGGGCGAGCGGGTCGTGAACCGCGCTTTT
>CALMWM010000645.1 GCA_937873435.1 uncultured Gallionellaceae bacterium | reverse complement strand
GCGAGATTGGGACAGCGATTCACGGATAGCGCTGGCAGAAATATCCAGCGCCGTCACCTTCGCGTAGCCCGCCTCGACCAGCTTGTCCACCAGCAGCGACGCGCCGCCGCCGATGTCGATCAGCGCCGCATCCTTACCGATACCGCACGCCGCGATCAGGCGCAGCGAGGTTTCCGGGTGCGCCTGGTACCAACCCAGTTCGGCGGGTGGGCGTTGCGAGTAGATGCTGTCCCAATGCGCTTGGCGTTCCATTTATTTTTTCCTTTCGAGCAGGGTGCGCACCAGGTTTATGTGTTCACGCAAAGTGTAAAGCAGGTGGGCATAGGCAATCGGCACCGGGCGCTTGTTGGCGCGTTCTTCCATGCTGTCGAGACGCGCGAAGTAGTCGGCGTGGCGCGCGGGATCGTAATTCTGCTTGATCTCGTTTTCCAGCAGCGACAATTCGCCATAGCGGCGATAAATGCGCGAGGTGACGCGCCACGCATAGACCGCGGGGATGGCGCGCAGGATCGGGATCAGCGCCAGGAACGGCAGGATCATCACCAGGATGCGATCCACCAGGGTGGCCGCCCAGAAAGGCAGGTAGCGCTGGAGGAAGGGCGGCCCAGACTTGTAATAGTGCGCCGCATCCTTGCTGATTTCGAAGGTGGCATCCTTGGGCGCGGGAAATTCTCCGGATTGCCGGAAGATGCCGGCTTCTCCGTGGATCTCGGTAGCCGCCAGCATGAACAGGCTGATCAGCGCGGGATGGATGTCGTCGCGCACCACTAGGTTGGCGGTCACCGCCACCAGGTTCACATCCTGCGCCGGAACGTCCTTGACCAGATCCACCACCCCGCGCGGCAAGGTCACCTTGGAGAGGAAAGGAAAGCGTTTCGAGTAGGCATCCGCCTGGGCGAAATTCATCAGGCGCACGTCCGTCTGCGCCAGAAACTTGCGAATCACCGGCGAATCCGCGCCGGCGATCACGAATACCGCATCCGCCCGCCCCTGCATGAGCGCTTCCAGACCGGCGTCGCCGGAGACCGGCAGGAGCCGCGCGGCATCGCCATCGATGCCGTTGACCTTGAGGATTTGCAGCGCCAGGCTGCGCGTACCGCTGCCCTCGGCGCCGATTGCCAAGCGTTTGCCCTGCAATTGGGAAACCCGGTCGAGCGCGTTCCGGTCGCGATAAAACACCCACAAGGGTTCGTAATACATGCTGCCGAGCGACATCAGGCCGGCGCCGTCGGCACTGCTCGCAGTCCCGCCCTGGATAAAGCCGACCGTGACGCCGGCCTGGTCGTCCTTGAGGCGCGCCAGATTTTCCAGCGAACCGGAAGACGGGCGCAGTTCCAGGGTAATCCCGTGGCGCGCCAACACCTCCCGGTAGCGTTTGGCATAAGCGTGATAGGCGCCGCTTTCCGCACCGGTGGTCATCACGATGTTTTTGGGCGGCGCCGGCTGCACGAAACGCGAGGCCCCCCAGAAAAGGGCGACGATCAGCGCCACGGCAGGCAGCACCACCAGCAGCAGCTCCTTGCGGGAGTAATTGGCGAGCGGGTTTTTCATATATATTTGGCTTGATTCCAGAAACGGCGAACAGCGCCAAGCCGCTATTTTAGCGCACGCCGTTGCACCACCGCCATCGCCCAACTCAATGCCGAACAAAAAATTGACGGCACAAACAACGATGTTTAAACTTGGGTTTAAACATCGTGTTTTCAGGAATCAGCCATGACAGAAGCCGTTCTCGATATCAAGCAGTGGGGCAATAATCTTGGCGTTCGCTTACCGGCAGCCGTCGCCCGCGAAGCCCATTTGCACGTCGACCAGCGGGTACGTATTTCCGTGCGCGACGGTCAGGTCATCATTACGCCGGTCAACGACACCCAACTCACTCTGGAGCAACGGCTGGCCAGCTTCGACCCGACACGTCATGGCGGCGAAGCCATGACTGCCGACCAGGCCATTGGAGCCGAACGGTGGTAGCGAAAAAGTCGCCACAAGGAAATCCTTGGTCGCCCGACCGCCAAGACATCGTCTGGATCGACTGCAATCCCCAGGTAGGCCAGGAAATGCGCGACGTCCATCCGTTTCTGGTGCTGTCGCCGCGCATCTTCAACGAGAAAACCTCGCTGGTCATCGGCTTGCCCATGACCACGGCAGCCTACAACGCCGACAACCCCTTTGCCGTGGCGGTCGGCAAAGCTACGGGCCGCAAGGCGGAGCAGATCAGCTACGTGCTCTGCCATCAGCCCAAGTCCTTCGATTGGCGCTTGCGCGGCGCCAAGCCACACCCGCTCAAGTCGTTGCCGGACACTTTATTCTTGCAGGTATGCGAACGCCTGAATCAGATCGTGATGCTGGGGTAATTCAGCAGGGAGTCCTACGCCACTTATTTGGCGACCTTACAGCGCCGTTGCAGCACCACCATCGCCCAACTCGCCAGCGCGACGAAACCCAGCAACAGCGCGCTGGCGCCCAGATTATCGAGCCATTGCGGCGCAAACAGCAGAGTCAGCCCCAATCCCAGCATCATGTTGCCAGATACCAGCTTGCGCAAGC
>CALMWM010000644.1 GCA_937873435.1 uncultured Gallionellaceae bacterium | reverse complement strand
GGTGACCGGGTCGGAGTTGGAAAGATGCTCGCCGTCGGCGTGGGGCGGCAGCTCCCCACTCCAGCGAGATATACTTGTTTACCCCCCACGCGCTCCAGTCGCCGTAAAACAGGTAGAACCAGCCCGAGAACCACAGCAGCGGCCCGATGAACAGCATCACGCCGAGATAGGCGAGGCGCTGTAGCGGGTTATGCTTACGCAGCGTGGTGGCGCGGAATGGATGCGGCGCATGGACGAAGATCCCGACCGAATAGAACTTGATCATCGCGACTGCCTTGTCCAGCGTCGGGATGTACTGCTTCCACTCGCCGGTGGTGAAGTGCCAGAAGATCGCGAACACCCACAGGCCGATCAGCGACCAGGCGGAGATGGTGTGCACGCTCACCGCCTTGGCGAAGCCGAGGAAATGGTAGGAACCATGCACTTCGAAGCCGGTAATCAGCATGAGGATGATCAACGTGGCCTGCGACCAGTGCCATAAACGCTCGAAGCGTTTGAATACATAGATTTTTTCAGACATGATTTTATCCTTTCCGATAGTTCATGTAGATGCGGCCGGCACCGTGGGCGAGCACGCCGAGCAAGGTCAGCAGGGAGAGAATCCAGCCTGCCATATCCAGCAATTTGTTGTTGTCGCCGCGACCCGGCATGTAGATGCCTTTGACGTCTTTCAGACGACCGTTTTCGCTGTGGCACTGGGCACAGGTGAGGGCGCTGCCCTTGGGCGCTACCATGTGGGTGATGGGCCAGGTTTGCTCGGTTTCGACGAAGTCGTATTGACCGCTGTAGGGCAGTCCGGCGGCCTTCATCCCGGCGCCAATCGCCTTCTGCCAGTCGTAGTTGTGCCACAGGGCGGTGTCATCCTCGCCGCCGGTGTGTTGTATGGTCAACGTCAGGTTCACCTTGTCATAGGGCTGCTTGCCGCGATGCACGTTGGTCGGCCAGATGCGCGAGTCAGGATCGTTGGCGCTGCCACCCACTTCATTGATCTGCACGGTCTTGCTCGGGTCGATCTTGTCGCCGATCACCTGGTACTTGGAAGCCCCATTAAACCAACGGTATTCCGGGATGACGTAGGATTCCCAGACCCATGTGCCTTTCTTGGAGTCGAAGGCGCGCCGCCCGGCGCTATCCTTGCGCACCACCGGTTTGCCGTCCGGCCCCATGGTGGTGGCGGTCGACCAGTCCCAGCTCCGTTCGGTGCCGATATCGTTACGAGCAAACTCAGGGATATGGCAGGTCTGGCAGGCGATCTTGCTGGTGTGCTCGTTCAGCTTCGCCATTTTTTCCGGATGTGGCTTATCACCATGACAGGACTGGCAGGAGGCGGGGTTAATGGAGTCTTCCTTGCCGCGAGTGTGCGCCGGACCCTTGACTGCCGCTGCTACGTTGTAACGGCTGCCGGAGACTTGGTGGCTTGACGTGGAATGGCATGTTTCGCAAGAAAAGTTAAGTCCCTTCTCGTCCATATGCACATCCAGATGTTTACCCGGATGCTGCAACGAACTGTCGAGGTCGCCGTGCTTCGCGCCGTTGGCTCCGCCACCGAAGAAGTGGCAGGAGCCGCAGTTGGTGCGACTGGGTTTGCCGATGCTCTGCGCCACTTTCTTCAGATCGACGGCTTCGACGAACTTGCCCGATTTGGCGGGAAATTCCGTGCGCTCATAGACCGGATGCCCGGCATAGCCCGGCAGTTTGCGGTAGGTGCCGGTGGTGTCGTGGCACACCAGACAGTCCACGTTTTTCTCGATCTTGAAGTCGAAGCTGCTGTCCTTCCACCCATAGCCCGCATGACAGGCCATGCAGTCCTTCTCGTTGGAGGTGGGGTTGGTGCAGTAGTTGTTGATGATGTTTTTCTTGCCGCGCTTCTGCCCGGTCTTGGGATCGACCGACTCCCAAGTCCAGTGCTTGGTGTGCTGTACTTGCTTGGCAGCTTCGGTGTGGCAAACCAGGCAGGCTTCGGTGACTTCCGGCCCGGTTTTGAAAGCATGCTCAAGCTCCTTGAATTTCGAGTGATCCGCCGTGCTGTTGCTTTTCGGCTTGGGCGTTGCCGCCGGAGTAGCTTGCGGCGTGGCACTCGGTTGCGGTGCCGGCATGGCGGCGGGCGGCGTATTGGCGAATACTGCCGCCGATGCCAGCGTGCCGCCGAGCAGCAATGCCCATAGCATTTTTCGTTGTTTGGTAAACATGTTGACCCCCAATTTTATTGGCCTAGTTGTCAGGTATCGCGTTGCATTTCAACAGGGGAAAGACTATTTTTCCCCTGTCGGAATTGAGTGCTAGCAACCGCCGGCAGCTGCACCGCCAGCGCCGCCACCGCCAGCAGGTGCTGGCTTGACCATCGGGGGTGCCGGTTTGCTTGCGTCGAAGGTGACGAACTTGGCCTGATCGGCGGCGACATGGCCCATGATTTCTCCAACCAGGGGGCCGAACATCTTGCCCATCAACCCGGCATTCATCATGCCGATGTAGATTTTGCCGTCATTTTTCTTGTACACCGAAATCTTGCATGGCATCAGGATGGAGAGGAAACGGATGTTGTCTTCCTTCAGGATGGGACCGGAATATTTGGTGCTACAGGCTTCAATCATCATCACCGGCAGTACGTTGCCACCATCGGCCTCAACTGCCTTGCCGGGGTTGCGCAGGCCGGACAGCGCCCAGCCGTTGCCGGTATTCTGGATATTCTGCTGAATGCGGGCTATGGTTTCTTCCAGGCCGAATTGACTTGGCCTTTCGGTGAACATCAGTCCGCCCATCATGTTCCACGCCAGTATGCCGATGAATGCCATCCCGGCTACAAAACCGCCTACGAACTTTAACATTTTTGCCTCCGTTTTATTTCGTTGATTTGGTAAAGATTATTTCAGTAATTCGTGACGCTATTGCGATGCTGGCTGAAATAAGCTCTTGTGCCAGGTTGGTTGGGGCGTAAAGGAGTCTCAACCGAAATGCTGACATCCTGAATATGGCTGTCGGCGGGTTTTTTGTCGTTATAAATATCAATATATCCTAATATTCTGCAATGTCAACGTAGCGCTTTGTGAGCTGCATATTAGCCCGAAATATCGTTTGATTGAAACGCAAAATTAGTGGCGACAGGAGAAGTTCCAAAAGATGGTGTCCATGAGTATGCGCTGGAAACTGCTACAGCGTTGCTTCGATTCCAAATCAAGGCGGGTGAGTTTGCGTCATGTTCAGGGTTTCCGAATTAAGGAAAGGGTGATGGTGAACATTGCGCCATTTTCGACATTTTTGGCTTCGATTTTGCCGCTGAAATTGCGCTCGATAATCATCTTGGACATATACAAACCGATGCCGCTGCCCTGACTTTTGGTAGTGAAATAAGGGTCGAAAATTTTCGGCAGGGTTTCTGGGGGAATTCCGCCACCGTTATCCCTGATGGTTAACACTCCCGTGCCGTTCTTTTCACACAGGGAAATATCGACCCGACCATCTGGCACTTTGCGTTGCTGGATGGCTTCTTTGGCGTTCGCCAGGATGTTGAGCACTACCTGGGCAAACTGGTTGGGAAAGCCGCGGACCATTATTCCCGGCGGGAGGTTTTTCCCCAGGGTGATGAAATTATTCTTTAGCGTGGCCTCCATGACCGTAAGGGCATTCTCCACGCTTTGTCCTATCTCGAATTGCTGCGGTTCCCGGTCGGGGCGGAAAAAATCGCGGAAATCGTCGATGGTGCTGGACATTTTGTCGATCAACTGTCGCCCCATGGCGACTTCTTCTTCCATGAATTCCGCATTCAGCTCGTTGTAGGTATAGGCATCGCTATCTCCACCAGCCTTTTCGATCCTTGGCGCGACTCTTCCGAGGGGATCTCTCATCC
>CALMWM010000643.1 GCA_937873435.1 uncultured Gallionellaceae bacterium | reverse complement strand
CCGCCGCCGCTGGAAAGGCCGTCGTGGAAGGATGAAAAGAAAACGGACGAGTGGCGTTGGTCAATCATGAGGAACGACTTTGACCAAATTCTCATGCCCCCCGATGGCCGAATGAATCTTTGGGGAAATTGGACAAGGATTTCAGGTCAGCGAGAGGAATCCATTCAGGTTGCCAGCGCGCTCGTTTCTTCTGATCGTTCAACGGCGTTGCTAAGAGCCTTGCACAGCGTGGTCAATCCGCACGATTACCGGATTCCAGATGCCGATGACAGTTTGCAGATAGATTTTGATGGATTCCAACTCAAGGGGTGGATAATTGATCGATCACACGATAGCAGGCTGGATGAACAAGACCCTTGGGCCGGTGCAATCAGGTATCTACCGCCAAGACCTGCCCCATACGTCACCGAGTTGATGAACCTCAAGTCCGATACCGAGCGGCGACACTGGTTTGTTCAGGGAGAGCAGGTCGATGTCGCGTGGTCGCAAGTATGGGGGCATTTCCATGAAAAAGACCATGATGAAGCGAATCATGAAAGCGGGACACGTTTTCAGGCATCATTTACGTTCATCGTGTCGCTCATGCGCAAGTTAAACATGGATTTAATCGTGGAGGTGGAAATTGAACGGCACCACCGCCATTTTCGATGGGAAGGCAATAAAGATGACAACCTTGGATACATCCCGGCCAGCGCACGACTTTTCCTCATCAAATCCGACGGCAGTATCAGCACGTTGTGAGGCGATGCTTGAGCTCGGCAGGAAACTAACGAAGGAGCTTGACCTTGATTGTTCCGTGAACACTCTCGGGCGCTGGATGGCTCACTACATTGCGGAGTTGATCATGAACGCAGAAAAGGCCAACAATGATGAACGACCGGCAAAAATGCAGGCATGTAGCGAAGCAATCCTGGGACTGTGGAAACATCGGTACGAATTGCCAAACGGCAAGCGACCATTTGAGAAGCTGGAGCCGATGCTCAGGACGCTTGAAAGCCTTGATCCTGACGACGACAGGCCACGGTATTTTCGTTCGGCAAGAGCCGCAGCCGAAAAATCGGACGAAGAAGGCGAAACAAAGTTTTGGCTGGAACTTGTCGATGGACTGGATGACACGGCAAGAATGCTCATTCGTTACAACCTGACCCAAGCTGCGCAATCCGCTCTCGACAAGTCGGCAGAATGGGTCACACTCGCTGAGGCGGCAGGTGCATACGACGGCATTGAATCTCCCGTCGTTCGTCTGATTCTTGGTGAAAACAACTTATTGAAGGCATCAGACCCGGACACGACCGCGAGGAATCAACTGGAAGATCGCGTTAAACGGCTGGAAGGCTTTACGAAGACAGCTATAACGCTGACCTCTGAACTTCGGAAACAATTAAGCCAGCTCAAGGTGTGAAAAACAAGTCCGAAAACAAAAGGATACCCGCCACACCCCCCCTTCAGTGGTGTGTGGCGATAAAAAACACCGTTTTCTTGACATATCACCCCCCCATGCCTTTAGCGGTTTGACACAAAACTTGACTTACACTTGACTGTTAAACGCAATCCCATTTCCCCATCCCACCCGTCTCGCCTATAATGTCTTACTCCGCCTTACGCGAGACCCAACCATGTTAACCACCACCTTATCCAGCAAAGGCCAAATCATCATCCCCAGCGCCCTGCGTGCGGCGCACCACTGGGAGGCCGGCACCGAATTCGTCATCGTGGATACCGGCGACGGGGTGTTGCTCAAGCCGCGCAAGCCTTTTCCGGCCACCCGCCTGGAAGACGGTTTGGGATGCGCGGGTTATGTGGGGCCGGCGAAAAGCCTGGAAGACATCGAGCGCGGGCTGAACGAGGCGATCCGCAGCCAGTGGAGGGACGAAACGAAGTGATTGCCGTCGATACCAATGTGCTGGTGCGCTACGTGACCAACGACGATGCCGAGCAGGCGCGCCGCGCGCTTGCCTTGCTCGGCGGCGAGGATGGCGTATTCGTCGCCAAGACGGTCTTGCTGGAAACGGAATGGGTGTTGCGGGCGGTGTATGCCCTTGCCCCGGAAGCCGTCCGCAAAGCTTTGCTGCATATTTGCGGTTTGCCCAATCTGGCGGTCGAGGATGAGCGCGCGGTGAACCATGCGCTGGATGCCTACGAACACGGACTGGATTTCGCCGACGCGCTGCATTGCGCGTCTTCCCCCGGCGCCGAGATTTTCTACACCTTCGACGAGAAATTCGTGCGCGATGCTGCGAAGTGCGGCTTGGCCGTGAAGTCGGCACACTCAATTTAAAAAATCACCCCAATTTCGATACGGAGTTTTTATGTTAGACATTCAACTATTACGCAACGATCTGGATAACATCGCCAGCCGCTTGGCGGCACGCGGTTTCGCGCTGGATACGGCGGCCTTTCAGGCGCTGGAAGGCGAACGCAAGGAAATCCAGACCCGCACTCAGGAGTTGCAGGCGAAGCGGAATGCGTCATCCAAGCTGATCGGCCAGGCCAAGGCCAAGGGTGAGGACGTCTCGGCGATCATGGCGGATGTGGCGAATCTCGGCGATGAGTTGAAGGCCGCCGAAACCCTGCTGGAAGAAATTCAGGCGAAGATGCAGGATTTGCTGCTGACCATGCCCAATACGCCGCACGAGTCGGTGCCGGTGGGCAAGTCGGAGGCCGACAACGTCGAGGTGCGTCGCGTCGGCACCCCGCGCACTTTCGATTTCCCGCCGCGCGACCACGTCGATGTGGGCGAGAGCTTGAAGCTGCTCGATTTTGCCACCGCCACCAAGATCAGCGGGGCGCGCTTCACCTTGCTGAAAGGCCAGTTGGCCCGCCTGCACCGCGCGCTGACCCAGTTCATGCTCGACACCCACACCGGCGAGCACGGCTACACCGAGGTGTACGTGCCTTACCTGGTCAACGCCGACTCGATGCGCGGCACCGGGCAATTGCCCAAGTTCGAGGAAGACCTGTTCAGCGTGCTGCGCAGCGATGCGGAAGAGGGGTTAGCAGGGATGGGCGGCAAGACGCCCAACTCGCAGAAGCTTTACCTGATCCCCACCGCCGAGGTGCCGGTGACCAACATCGTCCGCGACGAGATCGTGGCGCTGGAAGATTTGCCGCTGAAGTTCGTCGCCCATACCCCCTGCTTCCGTTCCGAGGCCGGCTCCTATGGCCGGGATACGCGCGGGATGATCCGCCAGCACCAGTTCGAGAAGGTTGAGTTGGTGCAGATCGTCCATCCGTCGCGTTCGTTCGACGCGCTGGAGGAACTCACCGGCCACGCCGAGACTATCCTGAAACGGCTGGAACTGCCTTACCGGGTGATGGCGCTGTGCAGCGGCGACATGGGCTTTTCCGCCGCCAAGACTTACGATCTGGAAGTGTGGCTGCCGGCGCAGAACACTTACCGCGAGATTTCCTCGTGCAGCAATTTCGAGTCCTTCCAGGCGCGACGTATGCAGGCGCGTTTCCGCAACGACAAGAACAAGCCCGAGTTGGTGCACACCCAGAACGGTTCCGGTTTGGCGGTCGGACGCACGCTGGTGGCGATCTTGGAAAACTACCAGAACGAAGACGGCAGCGTCACCGTCCCGTCGGTGTTGCGCCCTTATCTGGGCGGGCTGGAAAAGCTTTCGGCGTAACTGACGGAACGGCGCTTCACAACAAAACTCTACCCATCCCAACCTTCCCCCGCAAGCGGGGGAAGGAGTCCACACACCCGTAAACGGCTAGCGCTAACGCAAGGCCAGGTGGCGCGGTTCCTTCTCCGCCGATTTCGCCAGACTGGCGCGCAGGTCGGCGATAATCCGTTCACCGTCGTGCAGCGCTACCTGCCGCGCCTCGCACGCTTC
>CALMWM010000642.1 GCA_937873435.1 uncultured Gallionellaceae bacterium | reverse complement strand
CGGGCGCCGCAAGGTGCCCGGTTTTCTTTTCAGAACCTTAAAAGTTTTTCCACCAATATTCACGCAGACTTACGCGAATATCGGTGGCTGAATTCAAGCTTTATTCAGAGGTACACGTCATGGAAAAAATCGTCGACATCAACGACTCCCCCTTCCCGCAAAGCCCGGTGGAAGCCACCCAGTACGATGGCTCGAAAGTCATCCAGTTTAGTTGCCACAAGGGTATTTCCTGCTTCAATGCCTGCTGCAAGAATATCGACATCACCCTTACCCCGTATGACATACTGCGCCTGAAGCGCCGATTGGACGTTACCTCTGGTGAATTCCTGCGTGAATACACTGAGCCCTATGAAATGGAAAAAGAGGGAATTGCCGGTGTCAAATTCAAACCGATAGATAACGGTACAGCCTGCCGCTTTATGCGCGACGAAGGGTGCAGCGTTTACGAAGATCGCCCTACCGCCTGCCGTTACTACCCTGTAGCGCTGATCTCAATGCGCAGACAGGATGAATACACCGACACCAATTCTTACGCATTGATCAAGGAAGCTCATTGCAAAGGACATTTTGAAGACCGTTCCCTCACCATTGACGAATACCGCAAGGAACAAGGGCTGGATGAGTACGACACGCTAGCCCGTGGTTGGCGTCAGTTGGTCTTGAAAAAGAAATCCTCCGGCCCAACCGTCGGCAAGCCTTCCAAACGTAGTCTGCTGCTCTTCTTCATGGCGTGCTACGACTTGGATCGCTTCCGCGAATTTGTGATAAGCGCCCCATTTAACGACACTTACGACATCTCGGACGAAACCCGGAATAAAATCCTTAACGACGAAACCGAATTGATGTTGTTTGCTTTCGATTTCCAAAGGCAAGTGATGTTCGGTGAAGAATCTGTTCCCATGAAGGCCGATGCATTGGAGAAACACATGGCTCGCAAGCGAGAGTTGGCTGAGGCTCAGACTGCTGCCGATGAGAATGGCGAGAACATCCAGTCAGAATAGCCGCTCAGACGTCGATACTGTTATGAATGCTCAGCTATGGATGGTACTAAAATGAAAAAATCGCTTATTACGGCTCTATTTACCATTCTGCTGCTGGCGACTTTCTCGGCGCACGCTTCCGGAGGCGGAGAGGGTGGCGAAGGGGGCGGCCTGTATGCAAAGATAGGAACTTTCACGACCAATCTTCAGAATATTAGCGAGTTCCTGCAAATTGATATTTCAGTCAAGATGACGGCGCCATCCGTGCTTGAAAATATCAAAATGTACCTACCTAACGTCAAGCACGAACTGATTTTGCTCTTAAGCTCACAGGACTCCAAGGAACTGTCATCCGTCGCTGGTAAGAAAAGGCTGATGGAACTGACGAAAGCGGCCGTCAACAAGGCCATCAAGCTGGACCCGAAGGATGGTGTCAGTGATATCCTGTTCGAGTCGTTTGTGATCCAGCAGTAGAGCCTTCCTATTTTTTCATGTAAGGCGCATATTGTTTGTCCATGCTGAGGATGTGTTTGATCAACCAGTCACTGACAAGAAAGCCGATCACGTCCCCGCCCATTGATTCGTGAGTCTCAAGGTAACGCTTTTCAATATCCGTCACCATTTTAATTAGCTTCTGATGTGCTGCCTGATGCTCTGCCAGACCAGGATAAGCACATGCCGCCATTTGCCGTTCCTCCTCAGCAAAATGGTTCTGGGTGTAATCGGCGAGCGCACGAATAGTCGTCGCGACAAACTCACGGCCCTTCTTGGAAAACATGGCTTCATGCAGGTCATTAATAATCTTGAACAGCTTCTGATGTTGTTCATCCAGTGTCACATTATTAACGGTATAGGTAGTGGTCCAATCGACAAACGCCATTTTTGCTCTCCAGCAATCCAGATTCATTCTATGCTATCCCACATAAAAACCGTTTACAATTTCCTTCTTGGTTTTAGCGAGGATTATATGAAATTATATGGTATCTCCAACTGTAGCACCGTCAAAAAAGCGCGCCTGTGGCTGGAGCAACACCAGATAGCTGCTGAATTCCATGATTTCAAGAAATTAGGGGTCAGTGAAGCGCGACTTCAAGGCTGGACGAAACAAGTCGGCTGGGAAAAATTGCTTAACCGCAAAGGGTCGACTTGGCGCCAGTTACCGGAGGAAATAAAAACATCCATCTGCGATGAACACAACGCGATTCGCCTTATGCTGACCAAGCCAAGCGCCATCAAACGCCCGATTATCGAGCAGGACGGAAAAGTCGCTCATATCGGCTTTGACGAAACCATCTATCAAACTTTGTTTGGAAAACAATAATGCAGGAAAGTACCTTGCAACTGGCCAAGGAAATTATCGCCCGCCGCTCACTCACTCCTGACGATGCTGGTTGCCAGGAGATACTGATAGCCAGGCTCGAAAGACTGGGTTTCTGCATTGAAAGAATGCCTTTCAACGGCGTCGACAACCTGTGGGCGCGCCGCGGCAATGTCGCCCCCCTTCTCTGCTTCGCCGGTCATACCGACGTCGTTCCCTCCGGGCCTGTGGAGAAATGGGGCAGCGATCCCTTCGATCCGCAGATTCGCGATGGTATGCTCTACGGGCGCGGTGCGGCCGACATGAAAACCTCGCTCGCCGCCTTTGTCATCGCAATTGAAGAATTCATTAGCGCTCATCCCGACCATTACGGCTCGATCGCGCTACTGCTCACCTCGGATGAAGAAGGAGTCGCGGTAGACGGCACGGATAAGGTTGTGCAAGCCTTACAAGCGCGTGGCGAGACGATTGACTACTGCATTGTCGGTGAGCCGACGTGCAGCGACAGATTGGGCGACACGATCAAGAACGGAAGACGCGGTTCACTTTCCGGTAAGCTCACGGTCAAAGGCATCCAGTGCCACATCGCCTATCCCCACCTCGGCAAAAACCCGATACATCTGGCTGCACCGGCCATTGCCGAACTCGCGGCCACCACCTGGGATCAGGTCAATGAATATTTCCCGCCCACCACCTGGCAAATATCCAATATTCATGGCGGCACAGGAGCCACCAACGTGGTACCCGGACATGTCGAGATCCTGTTCAACTTCCGCTTTTCCACCGCCAGTTCGGTGGATGACCTCAAAAGCAGAGTGCATGAAATCCTGGACCGACATCAACTGGAATACGATCTACAATGGGAGCTTTCTGCCAAACCTTATCTTACGCCCAAAGGCAACCTGGTGAATGCAGTGGCTGCCGCGATCAAGACTGCCACTGGTGTTGAAACCACACTTTCCACCTCGGGCGGCACTTCCGATGGCCGCTTCATCGCCAATATCTGTCCCCAGGTACTGGAATTCGGCCCTATCAATGCCACCATCCATAAAATCAACGAATGCGTGGCGGTAGCCGACATTGAACCCTTGAAAGAGATCTACCGGCACACGCTAGCAAATCTGCTCATAAAGAAATCACAGGTGAAAAAATGATTTATCACGATGCCCAAAAAAGTCTTACCA
>CALMWM010000641.1 GCA_937873435.1 uncultured Gallionellaceae bacterium | reverse complement strand
ACCCGCGCTCAAACCGCCCAAGCTGATCATGCTGACCGCTTTCGATCAACCCGGGATGCGCAACCGCGCCCTCAGCGAAGGCGTTGCCGCTTAGCTGGTCAAGCCGCTCAAGAAAGCTCTGTTGTTCAGCACCGTGGAAGAGGTACTGGGAGATCGCCAATCCAGGGAACGGGCGCAACCGCTTGCGCGCAGCCAGGCCGCAACGGCCACATCCAAAAAAACGGATGCGCTTTCCGCGGCTGCCGCAAAAATCCTGATCGTCGAAGACAGTCCGATCAACCAAAAGCTGACCCTGGCGCAACTCGCCAAGCTGGGATACCGCGCCGATGTGGCGGAAAACGGGCAGGATGCGCTGGATGTCATGCAAGACAGGGACTACGACCTGGTTTTGATGGACTGCCAGATGCCGGTGATGGACGGCTTCGAAGCCACCCGCACGATCCGCGAAAGCGAAAAAAACCAGGGCGGGCACCTGACCATCATTGCGATGACCGCCAATGCGATGCAAGGCGACCGCGAAACCTGCATCCTGGCCGGCATGGACGATTACCTGTCGAAACCGGTGATGATGGAGGAGTTGAAAGCGCTGCTGGCACACTGGCTGGCAGGCGAAGAGAAGAGCATCCCCGGAAATCTCAGCGGGAAGATGGAGCAACAGCCGACCTTGGATACTCAAACCACCGAGGAGCTGTATAGCTTGGTCGGCACGGAGTTTTCCGACATCCTGCGCATCTTCCTCGACGAAACCCCCGAATTGATAGTCGCCCTGCAGCAAGCGGTATCCAGCGGCGATTCAGAGCAGGCGATGCGGGTTGCCCATCGCTTGAAATCGGGTAGCGCCAGCATGGGGGCGCGGCTTTTTTCCGAAATGTGCCTGCAAATCGAAAAGCTGGCGCGCACCGGGGTAATCGACGCTACCGTGCGCGACATCGCCGCGCAGCTGGGCGATGAGTTTCAACGCCTGTGCCGCGAACTGGAAACCTTCTGCGTCCACATCGAGGGAGCGGCCCCGGCCCTCAACCCGCTGACTGACAACGCCATGGTCGTGGTCGTGGACGACGACCGCGCCATGCGCCAGATGATCCACAAAGTCCTGGCCAGCAGCGGTTTCAGGGTTGAGCAGGCGGAAGACGGCGCGCAGGCGCTGAACCTGTGCACCCGCCTGATGCCGGACATCGTGCTGATGGATGCGCTGATGCCGGTAATGGACGGTTTCGAGGCCTGCGCCCGCCTGCGCCAGCAACCGGGTACCGAAAATATCCCGGTGCTGATGGTGACCGGACTCAACGACGAGCAATCGGTGGACAAGGCGATGAAGGCCGGAGCCAGCGATTTCATCACCAAGCCGATCTATTGGCCGCTGCTGCTGCAACGTCTGCGCCATATCCTGGCGAACCAGCGCGCCGAGCAGCAGATCAAGCATCTCGCCTACCACGACACCCTGACCGGCCTGCCCAACCGCATGTTGTTTCACGACCGCTTGCAGCAGGCGCTAAACCAGGCGGTACGCGAAGGACACATCATGGGGGTGATGTTCCTCGATCTCGACCGTTTCAAGATCATCAACGATACGCTCGGACACGATGTCGGCGACGAGCTGCTGAAAGCGGTTTCCCAGCGCCTGGTCAATTGCATCCGCCAGGGGGATACGGTGGTGCGCCTGGGCGGCGACGAGTTCACCATCATTCTGCCGGTCATCGCCAAGGCCGAGGACGCAGCCCTGGTGGCGCAAAAAATCCTCACCACGCTGGCCGAACCCTTCCCGCTCAACCACCAGGAATTGCACATCACCAGCAGTATCGGCATCAGCCTGTATCCCGACGACGGCACCAATACCCAAACCCTGATCAAGAATGCCGACATCGCGATGTATCGCGCCAAGGATCTCGGCAAGAATAACTGCCAGTTCTACACCGCCGACATGAATTCCCGGGCGATGGAATCGATCACCCTGGAAAATGCCTTGCGCCACGCGCTTGAGCGCGATGAATTGCTGCTGCACTACCAGCCGCAGATAGATATTCGCAGCGGGCGGATTGTCGGCGTGGAAGCGCTGGTGCGTTGGCAACACCCCGAATTCGGCCTGGTGCCCCCGGCCCGCTTCATCCCGCTCGCTGAAGAAACCGACCTGATCATCCCCATCGGGGAATGGGTGCTGCGCACCGCTTGCGAACAGGGTCGGCGCTGGCGCGAGCAAGGCTTGCCGGTATGGCGCATGGGGGTCAACCTGTCGGCGCGCCAGTTCCGCCACAAAAACCTGCTGGAGCCGATTTTCCGCATATTGCGCGAATCCGGCTTCGACCCGCACCATCTCGAACTGGAGATCACCGAAAGCCTGCTGATGCAAGGTGCCGACAAAACCATCGGCATTCTCGAAGAGCTGGACAAAGCCGGCATCCGCCTGTCGCTCGACGATTTCGGCACCGGCTATTCCTCGTTGAGCTACCTCAAGCGCTTCCCGATCGACACGGTGAAAATCGACCGTTCCTTCGTCCGCGACATCCACACCGATCCCAACGATGCCGCGATTACCAGCGCCATCATCGCGATGGCTCACAGTCTCAAGCTTTCGGTGATCGCCGAAGGAGTGGAGACCCAGGAACAGCTGGCTTTCCTGCGCGAACGCGAGTGCGACGAATACCAGGGCTATTTGTTCAGCAAGCCGCTGGTCGCCGAGGAAGTCGAACGGTTGGCGCGCTCGATGTAGCCGTTCTGGAGCGATTTTTGAATGCCGACATCGTCTGCTGCGCGATCCCGGCAATACCCTGCATGATGCCCAAAACCGCTGCATGAAAACCGTATGGCTAAGTCCCGTGCGCCAGCACCCCGCCTATGAGAACCGGGTCGTCGGATCGATAGGCGAATTAGCGCACCTTACCCATCGGCTGTAGGTTGGCACACACGGCTGCCGGCGAGCTTGCCACCCTCGTGGCGATGTAATATATTCCCCTTGGCAATTCATTGGTAATCACCGTTACCCCAGCAGTATTCGGGTTGATACCTCTTCTAATAAAAAGCAGTCTGTATTTTCAGGGAACCAATAATGTGCTTTTCACGTTTTCTCTTGGCCACAGTCGTTTTTTCCTCCCTCGTGTTGTCCGGCTGCGCCACCAACCCGATGCGCAGCTACGATTCCGAACTGAAGCAGACCGGCACCGACATAGCTTCCAACAACGTTGCCAAGGCGTTGGCCGATCATGAGAAAAACAGTAGCGGCGAAAAGGACCTGCTGTATTTCCTGGAAAAAGGCAATCTGCTGCGTTTTAACAACCAGATCCCGGAAAGCCGCGACTCATGGCTGAAAGCCGACGAGAAAGTGCGAGTCTGGGAAGAGGAAGCCAAAACCAGCCCGGAGAAAATCCTCAGCTACATCGGCACTGCCATCGTCAACGACAAGATGTTGCGCTACGACGGTCAGGACTTCGAAAAAGTCATGCTGTCCACCAACCTGGCGCTCGACCATATCCTGCTCGGCAACTGGGACATGGCGCGTACCGAGATCAAGAAAATGCACGAGCGTGAGGCGATCATCGCCGAGATCCGCGCCAAGGAAGTCGAGAAAATCGAGGAAGAAGCCAAGACCCGTAATGTCAAAACCGAGATCAAGGATCTCAAGGGCTATCCGGTAGAAACACTCAATGACCCCGAGGTCACCAAGCTGAAAAACAGCTTCCAGAGCGCTTTCAGCCATTACCTTGCCGGCTTCGTCTATGAAGCGCTGAACGAACCCAGCCTGGCAGCGCCGGGCTATCGCAAGGCGATCTAGTTGCGTCCCGGAGTCAAAATCCTCGAGGACGGCTTGAGCAATCTCGACAAGCGCACCGGCGGCGCCCGTGTCGGCAAGTCGAATCTGACCGATGTGCTGTTCGTGGTCGAATCGGGCGAGGCTCCGGCACGGCAATCGGTTTCGATACCGATTCCGATCCCCGGTGCGCTACATGGGCAAGGGGCGGGTTCCGGCGCGGCGCAGGGCGCGGTTCTGGGGGCTTCCCTGG
>CALMWM010000640.1 GCA_937873435.1 uncultured Gallionellaceae bacterium | reverse complement strand
ACGGCCTGCAACGCAGCCGCTTTGTGCCGGCCATCGCGATGCTCAAGGAGCGCCTGGAAGTGGTGGAAGTGGACGGCGGCGCCGACTACCGGCTGCGTTCACTGGAAAAGGTCGACATCTACCGCTGGCCGCTAGACGCGGCAGCCGAGGCCAACCTCGATTCCGCCTATTTTCGCCTCGCCGGGGAAAGCGGCATGGGCACCGCAGTGCTGGAAACCGAAGGGCGGCGCTTCCTGGCGCGCCATCTCGCGCCCGGCGTGGCCTGGTTCGATTTCTCGGAGTTGTGCGCCGGGCCGCGCGGCCAGGCGGATTACATCGAGCTGGCGCGGCGCTTCCATACCGTGCTGCTGTCGGACATTCCCTGCCTCGGCCCGGACGACGAAGCCGCTGCCTGCCGCCTGACCTGGCTGGTGGATGAGTTCTACGACCGCCGGGTAAAATTGATCGTCTCGGCGGAAGTCGCGCCGCAGCAACTGTACCGGGGCAATCATGCCGAATTCGCGCGCACCGTCAGCCGCCTCGAAGAAATGCAGACCCGGCAATACCTGGCGCAGCCGCATTTACCTTAAGGGAAACTAATGGAAAAATTTTCCGTTTACCGCATCCATAACGAGGACGGACGCATCCAAGGGCGTTTCGAGGACGCTACCCTGGACCAACTCGATCCCGGTGAAGTGGTGATCCGCAACCAGTACTCTGACGTCAACTACAAGGATGCACTGGCTGCCACCGGCGCCGGCAAGATTCTCAAACGATTTCCGCTGATCGGCGGGGTGGATGTGGCGGGCATTGTCGCCGCGTCTAGCGACGCCCGCTTCAAGGAAGGCGACGCGGTACTGGTCACCGGCTACGACCTCGGCGTCGGCCACGACGGCGGCTATGCCGGGTATTCGCGCGTGCCGGCTGACTGGGTGGTGCCTTTGCCGGCTGGCCTGAGCGCCTTCGAAGCGATGGCCATCGGCACCGCGGGCTTCACCGCCGCGCTGGCGGTGGAACGCATGGAACTCAACGGTCTCGCGCCGGACTGCGGCACGGTGGCGGTCACTGGCGCTTCGGGCGGGGTCGGCAGCGTCGCGGTGGACATCCTCGCCGGGCGCGGCTACGCAGTCACCGCAATCACCGGCAAGGACGGCGAACACGATTACCTGCGCCAACTCGGCGCAAAAGAAGTGCTGTCGCGCCACACTCTGGAAATGGGCAGCAAGCCCCTGGAAAAATCCCTGTGGGCGGGCGCGGTCGACCCAGTCGGCGGCACGACGCTGGCCTGGCTTACCCGTACCATGAAGCAGCACGGCATCATTGCCAGTTGCGGCCTGACCGGCGGCATCGAACTCGCCACCACGGTGATGCCCTTCATCCTGCGCGGCGTCAGCCTGTTGGGCATCGACTCGGTGCAGTGTCCGATGACGTTACGTCAAAAAGTCTGGGCGCGTTTGGCCTCCGACCTGCGTCCGCGCCACTTGGCCGCGATGGCCAGCACCATCCCCTTCGCAGAATTGCCGCAAACCTTCGACGCCTTGCTGAAGGGCGCGGTGAAAGGACGTACGGTGGTGAAAATCGAATAAGGAAAATCACGGACTTTGCCCCTAACACCTGAATAAAAAACGAGGAGACAGCAGCATGGGCAATTACAAGGAGTTCTACCGTCGTTCCATCGAAGGGCGCGATGCCTTCTGGGCCGAGCAGGCCAAGCTGATCGACTGGCATAGACCTTTTGATTCGGTATTGGATTACAGCAAGCCGCCGTTCGCCAAATGGTTCGTCGGTGGTCAGACCAACCTCTGCCACAACGCGCTGGACCGCCACCTCAAGGAG
Source organism: uncultured Gallionellaceae bacterium (assembly GCA_937873435.1). Taxonomy (GTDB): domain Bacteria; phylum Pseudomonadota; class Gammaproteobacteria; order Burkholderiales; family Sulfuricellaceae; genus JAGXQV01. The sequence continues at coordinate 16,486 of CALMWM010000640.1, read as the reverse complement.
CGCGCAGAGCAGAAGGCACTGGTGTACATCTCCAGCGAAACCGGCCAGCAACAGACCTACAGCTATCGCGAACTGCACGCCGAAGTGAACCGCTTCGCCGCCATCCTGCAATCCCAGGGCGTGGAAAAAGGCGACCGGGTGATCGTCTACATGCCGATGATCGCCGAAGCGGTGTTCGCGATGCTCGCCTGCGCGCGCATCGGCGCGATCCACTCGGTGGTCTTCGGCGGCTTCGCCCCGGCCAGCCTGGCGACGCGCATCGACGATGCCAAGCCCAAGCTGATGGTCACCGCCGACGCCGGGATGCGCGGCGGCAAGATCATTCCCTACAAGCCGCTGGTCGATGAAGCGCTGCGCCTGGCGCAGTTCCCGCCGGAAAAAGTGCTGATCTGCGACCGCTCCCTGGACAAGCAGCTGACGCGGGTAGAAGGCCGCGATCTCGATTACGCCAGCCTGCGCGAGCAGCACCTGGATGCCACTGTCGCACCGGTGTGGCTGGAATCCTCCGAGCCTTCCTACATCCTCTACACCTCCGGCACCACCGGCAAGCCCAAGGGCGTGCAGCGCGACACCGGCGGCCACGCGGTCGCGCTGATCGCCTCGATGCGCCACATCTACACCGGCCAGCCCGGCGAAACCATGTTCACCGCCAGCGACATCGGCTGGGTGGTGGGGCATTCCTACATCGTTTACGGCCCGCTGCTCAACGGCATGACAACGATAGTTTACGAAGGCCTGCCGATCCGACCCGACGCCGGCATCTGGTGGAAAATCGTCGCGGAAAACCAGGTGAACGTGATGTTCACCTCGCCCACCGCGATCCGCGTGCTGAAAAAGCAGCCGCCGGAATACCTGCACAAATATGACGTTTCCTGCCTGCGCTCACTGTACCTCGCCGGCGAGCCGCTCGACGAGCCGACCGCGCGCTGGATCGCCGATGCGCTCCAGGTCAATATCGTCGACAACTACTGGCAGACCGAAACCGGCTGGCCGATCCTCTCCAGCGTGCCGGGCATCGAAGACACCCCGCGCAAGTTCGGTTCGCCCAGCTTCGCCGCCTATGGCTTCGACCTCAAGCTGCTCCACGAAAGCACCGGCCAGGAAGTCGGCGTCAACGAAAAAGGCGTGCTCACCGCCGTGCCGCCGCTGCCGCCGGGCTGCCTCTCGACGGTGTGGGGCGACGATAAGCGCTTCGTCGAAACCTATTTTTCCAGCTTCGACAACCAGCAGGTCTACACCACCTTCGACTGGGCGACCCAGGACGCCGACGGCTACTACTTCATCCTCGGGCGCACCGACGACGTCATCAACGTCGCCGGCCACCGCCTCGGCACCCGCGAAATCGAGGAAGCCATCTCCGCCCACAACAACATCGCCGAAGTGGCGGTGGTGGGCGTCCACGACGAGATCAAGGGCCAGGCCGTGATGGCCTTCGCCGTGGTGAAAGACCCCAGCCGCACCGCCACCCCGGAAGCCGCCGCGCTGATGGAAAAGGAAGTGATGGCCACCGTGGATAAACAGCTAGGCGCCATCGCCCGCCCCGCCAAGGTTCACTTCGTCACCCTCCTGCCCAAGACCCGCTCCGGCAAGCTGTTGCGGCGCAGCATCCAGGCGATAGCCGAAGGACGCGATCCGGGCGATTTGACCACTCTGGACGATGTCGGTGCGCTGGAGCAGATCAGGAATGCGGTGGCGGGGAAATAGAAACCATAGCGTTTTACCCCCCCCACGACCCGGAAAGAAAGAATCGCATGATCAGTCGAAAAAGGTTTTTGTCTTATATCATTATCAGCTTTGCCATAATTAGCGCAAACACAGTGATAGCGGCAGAACCATCCGTTGATCAGCAGTCAAAGCCTGAACAATTGGTTATGTGGGGATTGGATTTATCAAATATTGAACCGCACAAATCCCCCCGAAAATCATCAGTCAAGAGAGTTCAAAGCCGCGATACTCGGGCCATTAAATATTGGGAGAAGCGTGAATACGAGGGACTCTCCATCGAGCTTTGTCGTGGCTGTCTTCGGGATGGGAAGGATTGGATATATCGCGTTACGTTAACGGGCAATCAATATGAAGTTCCATTTGGGTTGCATATAGGGGCAAATAGAAAACTGGTCATTTCGACATTAGGCACACCGACTTGCTCCTATGAAAAAAGGGATGTACTTGTTTACTGCCCTGACGGAAATGTCGAGTTTTATTTCAATGGAGATGCTGTGAATCGCATAATTTGGCGTGCGTATGAGGACTAGGCACAGGTAGATACCATCTCACCGGTCAAGCCTGCGTAGATCGAGCCTTAAGGGCATTGCGCCAGATGCAACTGTATGTTTCCTCCCCCACCTTGATGCAGGTAGTTCAATGAACTACACTGGATCCATGAATTTCGAATGGGACGAGTCCAAAAGCGAAGCCTGTTTCCGCGAACGCGGGTTCGATTTCGCCTATGCGGCGCGGGCTTTTTTCGATCCCGACCGGATCGTTCGCGCCGATACCCGGCACAGCTACGGGGAAGAACGCTATCAACTGATGGGCAAAGTCGAACAGCGCCTGTTCGTGGTGGTCTACACCCCACGCCTTGAAGCGATGCGCATCATCTCGGTGCGCAAGGCCAATCAACGAGAGGTAAGGCACTATGAAGACAATACGCGTAACAATTGACCCCAATGCAACACCGGGGCGCATAGACCCCGCCCGTGTGGATGCCACCACCGAGGAGGAAATCGCCAAGCAAAAAGCAGCCGATGAGACCGAAGCCATGCTTGACGCGGCCCGCTTCGCTCGGCGGGTGAGAAAGCGCCTGGGGTTGAGCCAAGCGGAGTTTTCGCAACGCATCGACGTATCACTCGAAACCATCCGCAACTGGGAACAAGGCAAGCGCTGTCCGACCGGCGCGGCCAAGGCGTTGCTCAAGGTGCTGGATAAAGCCCCCGAGGCGGCATTGGCGGCGCTCGACTAAGCCCGCGCAGGGCGCAATCCTTAAAAGGCTTGCGCCGTACCAAACATGCTTTACCTGGTACTTGCCTGCCCTGGCTACGGCAAACCGCCTAGAACATCAATCCAACCCCACTCTTGCGAAACCGCTACCGTCCGTAAAACAACGCTTACGGCTGCTTTTCGCCCTGCCACCCCCGCCAAATAAGGGCGCGGGGGTGAAAAATTAGCGATATAATGTGACCATCAATTCTTCTCGACAATCTCCGCGTTTTGAGGGAGCTTTCCTATGAATTTCCGTGCCGTGCCTGGAAAATTATTGCCTATCTTTGCTGCGTTGCTGCTCGGCGTGCCGCAGATCCGACCGGCGGTTGCCGCCGCGCAGGAATTGACCGACCTTAGCCTGGAGCAGCTGGCGCAAACCCAGGTGACTTCGGTGTCGAAAAAGCCGCAAAAGCTGGAAGACGCGGCAGCGGCGGTCTTCGTTATCAGCCAGGAAGACATTCGCCGTTCCGGCATGACCAGCCTCGCCGAGTTGCTGCGCCTGGCGCCCGGCGTGCAGGTCAACCAGATTGATGCCAGCACCACGGCAGTCGGCGTCCGCGGCTTCGGCAGCCGTTTCAGCAACAAGCTGCTGGTGCTGCTCGACGGCAGGGCCGTGTATACCCCCGCCTTCGGTGGGGTGCTTTGGGACACGCTGGATACCCCGCTGGAAGATGTCGAACGCATCGAAATCATCCGCGGTTCCGGCGGTACGCTGTGGGGAGCCAATGCGACCAACGGCGTGGTCAACATCATCACCAAGGATGCCGCGGCAACCCACGGCGTTATGCTCTCGGGCGGTATCGGCGACCAGGAACGGCGCACCACCGCGCGCTACGGCGCATCCGCTGGCGAATACGGCGATTTCCGGGTTTACGCCAAGCACACCGAATTGCTGCCGTACCGTACCGCAACGGGCGCAACCGCCCACGACGGGATGGACATCCAGCAGGCCGGTTTTCGCGGCGACTGGCGCATCCCCGGCGGCGATACGTTCACGGTGCAGGGCGACGCCTACGACGGCAACGCCGACCACACAAATTATTCCGTTGCGCTCGCGCCGCCCTATATCTCGCCGCTCGATTTCAACACCGGCGTATCCGGGCAGAACCTGCTGTTGCGCTGGAACCGCGCGCTATCGGCGAACGATGAGTGGACGCTGCAATTCTACTGGGATCATTACCATCGCGGCGACGTGCAAAGCCGCGAGCAGCGCAGCACTTACGACCTCGATTTCCAGCATCGTTTTCGGATAGGCGAACGCCACGACGTTGTCTGGGGCGCCGGCTTCCGCCGTAACGACGGCGAATTCGAGGATACCTTCCAGTTTTCCCTTAATCCCGCCCGGAACACCGATACTCTGCTAAATGTCTTTGTTCAGGATGAGATCGCGCTGGCGCATAACTTGCGATTAACCCTGGGCTCCAAATTCGAGCATAACGACTATACCGGACTGGAAATCCAGCCCAACCTGCGCCTGCTGTGGCAGATCGACCCGCGCCAAACAGCCTGGACGGCGGTTTCCCGTGCCGTGCGCACTCCAACCCTCGCCGAAATGAATGCACGCATTAATGTCGCCGCAGCTCCGGGCACGCTGGTGAGCATTTTCGGCAATGACCAGCTCGACGCTGAAAAAGTGCTTTCCTACGAAGCCGGTTACCGTACCCATTTCGGTAACAGCCTGACCCTCGATGCAACGGCTTTTTACAACGAATACAGCGACCTTGGTACCGCAATTCCGATGAGACCGTATTTCGAAAACAGCCCTTTGCCGCCGCACTTGGTGGTCGGCAGTCTTTACAGCAACGCAGCCGTGGCGCGCAGCCGGGGGCTGGAACTGGCCGGCAACTGGCGGATCGATGAGCGCTGGACGCTTAAGGGTTCGTATACCCGCCTGGCGCTGGCGATCAACCTGAAATCCGGCGGCAGCGTGTCGGGCGCCCCTCGTGAAGGTGACTCAACCGCCGACCAGTGGCAACTGCATGGTCAATACCAGGCGAACCGTGATTTGTATTACGGTGCGTCGCTGTATTACCGCAGCGCGCTGACGGCCCAGAATCTGCCGGCCTATACCCGCGCCGACCTGCAAGTGCGCTGGCGCGCCAGCCGCGCACTGGAATTCGGCTTGGCGGCGCGCAATCTGCTCGACTCGCAGCACACCGAGTTCGTGCCGCTGGAAACCCCCAGTTCTACCGAAGTACCGCGCAGCATTTTCGGTTCGGTGACCTGGCGTTATTGACGGAGACGCATCGTGTCCAAGCTCCGAATCGGGAGCGCTCTAACGGGCGCTTTAGATTCTTTTCGCTTTCCTCAGCCGGCGCTGCAAGCGTGGGTGCTGCTTTTTTGCCTGTGTGCCCAGGTCTTGCCGGCCAGTGCCGCTCCCTATACCGAATATGAGATCAAGGCGGCCTACCTTTATAATTTCGCTAAATTCATCGACTGGCCGGAAGGCAAACCGGTTTTGCAGTTCTGCCCACTCGGAAAAAGCGCGGTGACCGGCGCGCTGGAAGCCATCAAGGACAAAACCGTGGGTGAGCGCAGGCTGGTGCTGGTCTATCCCGATGCCTCCTCGAAATTGGCGGATTGCGATATGGTGTTCGTCGCCGAATCGGAAGACCGTCGCCTGGAGCGTATCCTGGCGCTCACCCAAGGGCGCGGGGTGCTGGTGGTCGGCGACAGCGAAGGCTACGCGCGGCGCGGGGCGATGTTCAATTTTTACCAGGATGGCGAAAAAGTCCGCTTCGAAATCAATTATCCGGCGGTACGCCGCAGCGGACTCAGGATCAGTTCCAAGCTGCTTTCCCTGGGCAGGATGGTGGAGTAGATGAAACTCTTCAAACTGGACGATCTGCCGATCAAGCGCAAGCTGACCGTCGTCGGCTTGACGGTTGCCGCGCTGGCGATCGTGTTGATGACCGTCATGCTGGCGGGCGTGCTGTGGCTGGAGAAGCGGGAGAGCGCGCTGGCGGCACTCAGGGTTCATGCCGGATTTATCAGCGACAATTCCGCTCATGCCGTGCTCTTCGGCGACGACAAGACCGCAGGCGAGGTGCTGGCGCAGTTGCGTGCCGAACCGGCCATCCAGTATGCCGCGATCCGCTATAAGTCAGGAGAACTGCAGGCACACTTCGTCCGCGACGAGATGACGTTCGAGCACCATGCCGAACCCGCGCCCGGCAAATATCTATTTTTCGATGGACAGCTCGGGCTGACCAAGTCCCTGGATTTCGACGGGCAAAACATTGGCACCCTCTACATCCAGCGCGACATGTCCGGCGATTACCGGCAGATTCTGGAACAGCTCGGGATGTTCAGCGGCGCCATCCTGATCGCCATGGCGGCGGCTTCGATCCTCTTCGCGCGTTTCCAGAAAGCGATCACCCGGCCTATCCATGAGCTTTCCGGGTTGATGAAACGGGTTACCGAGGAGAGCGATTACTCGCTGCGCGCCGCGGTGCGCAGCAAGGACGAACTCGGGATGCTGGGCGAGGGCTTCAATCTCATGCTGGAAACCATAGGCGATCGCGACCAGGCCATCGACCGCTATCGCCTGCATCTTGAAGATATGGTGCAGCAGCGAAGCACCGAACTGATGGCCGCCAACGCCGATCTCCAGCAGCAGATCGAAATCCGCCAACATGCCGAAGAACAACTCCATGAGTTGAACGTGGGGCTGGAGCAGCGCGTCGGCGAGGAAGTCGAAAAAAATCGCGAAAAAGACCATTTGCTGATCCAGCAATCGCGCCTTGCCGCGATGGGCGAAATGGTGCACAACATCGCCCACCAGTGGCGCCAGCCGCTTAACACGCTCGGGCTGATCGTCCAAAACCTGCGCTACGATTTCCGCGATGGCCTGCTCACCAACGAGCAGATGGAGCAGACCAGCACCAAAGCGATGCAGGTGATCCAGCGCATGTCGAGCACTATCGACGATTTCCGCAATTTCTTCCGCCCCGACCAATTGACCTGCGATTTCGACATTGCCGATGCGGTCAAGCAGTCGCTAGGCATCATCGGACCCGCCCTCGACAATCAACAGATCAAGGTCGAGATTGATTTTGCCCGCGGCTTGCTCGTCCATGGCCATCCCAACCAGTTTTCCCAGGTCGTCCTCAACCTGTTGAGCAACGCCAAGGAGGCCATCCTGCAGCACGGCGTCGGAGTTGGGCGGATCTCGCTGCGCATTTCCGCCGAAGGCAAGTGGGGGGTATTCGAGATCGAGGACAATGGCGGCGGCATCCCCGGCGATATCCTGAGCAGGATTTTCGACCCATATTTCACCAGCAAGGAGATGGGTAGCGGCATCGGCCTGTACATGAGCAAAACCATCGTCGAACGTAATATGGACGGCACCATCGCAGCCGCCAATAGCGAAGCCGGCGCGTGTTTCACGGTAAGGCTGCCTTTGGTGGAGGCTACCGGACAAACTGAAACCTGCTGAACCGGGGGCTGGTTTCACATGACGTAAAAAAGCCCGCCGCGATGCCGCGACGGGCTTTTTATTCGCGCGCGTTATATTGCGGCGCTATCAGGCCGCCCTGGCCTTGCGCTCGTTGGCCTTCTCCACTTCCTCGTCCCAGCCGTCCATGCGGACATAGGGGTTGGAGCGCGGATGGAGGATCATGTTGGGATCGACATCGACGCCGATGCCTTCGAGGAAGTTGACCAGGCCGATACGGTCGATCATCTCGCCGGTACGCTCGTGCTCCAGCGCGTTTTCAGCGAAGAAGTCGATAGTGTTCTGGGCGATCTCCACCAGGCGCTCGTAATCCTCGTCGGATTCCAGCTTCATGAACGGTATCACCACGGTGCCCATGGTCGCGCCGATCTTCAGCACGCTCTTGCCGCCGATCAGGATGGTCACGCCCTTGTCCTTGCCGGGGGCCAGTGCGCCGGTCATCACGTTGACGCAGTGCATACAGCGCACGCAGTCGTGGTTGCTGATCTCCAGGCTCTGGGTGCCATTCAGCGCGACGCTGGAAATACCCTCTGCCTTGGAAACGTCCTTGGTATCCACCAGGGTGATAGCCTTGGTCGGGCAGCGGCTGATCACGTCGTTGACCAGTTCCTTCGCGCCGTGCTTGGCGAACCACGCCTTGCCCAGCGCGTCGTCGGTCTGGATGTTGTCGCGCCAGGTACCGATGACGGCCATGTCGGAGCGCTGGATGGAGTTCACGCAGTCGTTGGGGCAGCCGGAGAACTTGAACTTGAACTTGTACGGCAGCGCCGGGCGGTGCATGTCGTCGAGGAAGGTGTTGACCACCGTGCGCAGGGCACGCGCTTCGTCATAGCAGGACTGCTCGCAGCGCGCGGCACCGACGCAGGCCATCGAGGTGCGCACCGCAGGGCCGGCACCGCCCAGGTCGAAGCCCATTTCGTTGAGTTCATCGAAGGCCGGTTGGACGTTGGCGGTGGTCGCACCCTGGAACATGATGTCGCCGGACTGCCCGTGGAAGGCGATCAAGCCGGAACCATGCCGTTCCCACACATCGCACATCTTGCGCAGCAGGTCGGTGGTGTAGTGCATACCGGCTGCCGGCTGAATGCGTAGGGTATGGAATTCGGCGGCAGCGGGGAACAAGGGTTTGTCGTTCTCGTCCTTGAGCTCGGTGAAGCGCGGGATTACCCCGCCGCCGTAGCCGAATACGCCGACGGTGCCGCCCTTCCAGTAACCTTTCTTGGTTTTGTAGGAAGTTTCCAGTTGGCCGAGCAGGTCGACCATCATGTCGTTGTCTTTGGCAAGACGCTTCAGGCCGGTTACAAAGCTGGGCCACGGGCCGCTTTCCAACTGGTCGAGCATGGGGGTTTCAGGTAATGGCTTTGACATGTCTATCTCCTTAGTCTGATGCAGAATCCACGGTAATGCCAGGTCACCGGCTTTTAACGAAAAAATGATACTGCCTGATAGAGCATCTTTAGCAGTTAGAATCAGTATAGCAATACCCGAGAAAAACAATCAAGAAATATTTTCCGGTTCGGAAAATTAATAAACGCTATATTGTTGTCATACAATTCTTCGCAACCACACTTAGCCGGGCGCCAGTCGGATATGGATTTATGGAACACCGTCGCAGAGAGCATCGCCGCTGCCAGCGGCGCGCCTTTCTCCGTTGCGGCGCGGCACAGTGCGGGCGGAGGCTGTATCAACCAGGCGTATGTTCTGGAAGGCGGCGGTCGGCGCTATTTCGTCAAGACCAACGGCACCGAACACTTGCCGATGTTCGATGCGGAAGCGGATGGCCTGCGCGAACTGGCAAGCAGCGGTGCGATCCGCGTGCCGCAGCCGGTTTGCCTGGGCAACGCCGGCGGCAGCGCCTTTCTGGTGCTCGAATACATCGAATTCGCCGCAGCCGGGCGCGGCGGGGCGCAACGCCTGGGAACCCAACTGGCCGCGCTGCACCGCAGCAATGCCGCGCAATTCGGCTGGCGGCGCGACAACACCATCGGCGCCACGCCGCAAATCAATACCTGGAGCGGGGACTGGGTGGATTTTTGGCGCGAGCGGCGGCTGGGCTATCAGTTGGGTTTGGCGGCAGCGCACGGCTGTGGCGGGCGTCTGCAACGGGAAGGGGGAAAGCTGCTTGACCGGCTGCCGCAATTCTTCGCGAATTACCTGCCGCTACCGTCGCTATTGCACGGCGACTTGTGGGGCGGCAACGCGGCTTTCGATGCGGCGGGTCATCCGGTGATCTTCGATCCGGCGGTGTATTACGGCGACCGCGAGGCCGATCTTGCGATGACAGAACTGTTCGGCGGATTCTCTGCGGATTTTTATGCCGCCTATCGCGAAAGCTACCCGCTGGATCCCGGCTACGCTACCCGCAAGGCGCTGTACAACCTCTACCATGTCCTCAACCACTTCAACCTGTTCGGGGGCGGCTATCTGGGGCAGGCGGAAAGGATGATTGCGGCGCTGTTGGCGGAAACAGGTTGAGGAACTCGAAAGATTGGCTGTGTTTGGAAACACCCTCACCCCGGCCCTCTCCCGCCTGCGGGCGAGGGGGCGAAGCGGTCAGACTTCTGCCACGTCCGTTCCGGCGATGCGGTCGAAATAGCGCGCCCGATACAGCAGGCGTTTATGGGCGGCATCGTCGGTGAAACCGGCGCGGTCGTGCAGCACGTTGTTGCAGATCAGTCCCATGCCGGGCTCCAGGCGGGCGCGGTAGATATAGGGTAGGTCGCTGTCCAGCAGCTTTTCCAGAAAGGCCACCGCTGCCAGGGTGGTTTCGTCCTGTTTCCAGACGATGCTGCGGGTACGGGCAGTGTAGCGCATGTGCAGGTTGCCGCTGTGCGGGTGGACGGCGAATACTGGCCCGCTCTGGTCGGGGCGCGCCACGCCGTCTTCCTCGACGCGCGCCGGGATGGTCATCGCATCGGCTTGCATCAGCGCGCGGATGAATTCGGGATTCTCGTCGCGCATCAGCAAATAGGCGATTTCGTGATCGAGCAGCGCATTCTCGCCGCCGCTTGCCGAGCTTTGCACACAATGCAGTTGCAAGCCCCAGATCTGCCGTTCGGGGGTGTTGTAATAGCCGTCGGTATGCCACTTGATCGGACGGTTGGTGTAGGGGATGTACTGCTTGTGCGCGTCGTCGGCCTGCACCGTGAGCGAGCTCAGTCCGTCGTCGTCAGCCAGCATATTGTTATCCAGGCGGGTCAGGCCGAAGCGTGCACCGAGCAGGCGGGGAATCGCCTTGTCGGGATCGTTGCCGGTCTTGCCGGCGTAGACCGCCATGTTGGTTTTGCGGCAACACGCCAGGATGGCCCGGAATTCGCTTTCCTTCAGGCGGCGCGGGTCGTCGACCTCGACCACGATCTGCGCAACCTGCGTCGGGTAGTCGCTCAGCTTGCGTTCGCGCCATTGACGGAAGGCTGCGTCATTCTCCAGGGAAAACGGGTTATTTAAATCCATGTCGATCCTGTCATTTTTTCTTGCACGGAAACGTCTCGATCAAAGCTGCCGCCACCAAGGCGCCGGCTGGGACATGCAAATCGCTCTGATGGCTTTTCAGATATTGGCTTACAACGCTTTGCAACTGGTGTTTTTCCAGTTTTACAGGCGGGCAATAATAGTACAGCGAGGTTCCCATCAGGCCGTCAGACACGCCCATGATATAGCCTTCGTAAGCGCCAGCCTGAAAATCGCTGTTCTCGGCATGACGCCCTTCGCTTTGCTGCATCATGCGGTTGAGTTCTTGGCCGGAAGGGGAGTCGGCATGTGCCGGCAAGACAGAAAACAGGACAAATAACAACGCGGTCAAAGCTTTCACGTCCACCTCCCCGAGGATTTATTTAAGTCCCGTCAGCTTACCAGTTTGAGGTTTCTCCTGTAAACGCCGAAGGCGAATATAAGATTCGTCTCCAGCAACAGCATGGAAACGCCGAAAATCAGCGCTGCCGGATAGATCAGTGGCGGCATGAGCGGTGCCAGCGCCAGCAACGGAACGGCGGCGAAATGCAGGCGCATCTGACGGCGCATGGCTTTTTCCGGGAGGATTTCCTTCATGTTGGGAATCTTGGCGATCCCGGTCAGGCGGCTTTGCAGGTGAAACCAGATGAGGAAAGGTAAGATTTTATAGAGCATCCCGTTGACCACCGACACCACGAACCCGCCGATGAACAGCATCCCCAGCAGGAAAGGATAGCCCGGCCAGTTATCCAGTTGCGGCACTGCTTGCCCGGCCAGCCACAACGTCAGAACCAGCAGCAGCGCCGCCATGCCGTAGCGCCAGAACAGCAGCGTCACATCCGATATTTTGCGCCGCCGCTGGGTCTGCAAGCGCAGCGTAACCCCGGCATACAGCGCGAAGGCTAACGCGATGGCGCCGCCCGCTACAGGTACAAGCGCTTCCATGTTGCCCAGCGTAAATGCCGTCCAGAGCAGCAACAAGACGAACAATCCTGGCGGCAACCATGCAGAAAGCGGCTTGGGATAGGCCGGCGTCAGCTGGAACATCGGCACGACCTGGTAGGAAACGCTGACGACCAACACGCCGACCCACCCCAAAAGTCCCCAGGCCAGGTGGATGCTGGTTATCTGGATACGGTTGGCGATCCACCAGCCCCAGCCGTAATTACTTGCCAGCACGAGACCGAAAGTCGCGGTAACGGTCAGTGCCAGTACCGCAAAGCGCATTCCACGCGAAGTCGGGTTGTTGGCGGCGCGCTTGAGGCTGACCGCCACGGCCAGGATAAACAGCGTAAAACCGCTCCCCAGCAAACCCATCGCCAAGCGGATCAACTCTGGAGAAACCAGCAGAAATCCGCTTGCCAGCGTCAGTACGCCTGGTACCAGTAGCCCAAAAACACCCAGAGAAACACTGTTCGCTCGGGAAATCGGCGCACCGGCGACGACCGGCAGCATCTGGAACATCGCCCCCAGCATCGCGAGCCCAAGGAACCCCAGCGTCATCAAATGCGTCAGCGCCAGCGCCGGCGGCATCCAGCGGCTATCGAACAGCGCCGGGCCTTGCCAAAGCAGCGTCAGCGCCGCCAATACGCCAAAAACCGGTGCGCTCAGAAAAAACCGGAAAGGCACCAGGATGGGCGGCGCTTGTTCGAAGGAGAGACCGGCTTGAGGAGTCACTTGGGTTGTCGAACGATGGGCAAAGGGCGTTGAGGTGGTTTTTTCACGGTTTACTCATCACCTTTCCTCCATACCAGGAATTCGAAGCGATCCTCGCCGATGGCGGCGACACTATGTGAAAACCCGCGTTTGGCGAGTAAAGGATAAAGCAGGCAGGGTTCGCGGAAATGAATCACGCGTAGTCGCTGCTCCGGCTCCAGCCGGGCCGCTTCTTCCAGCACCATCTCAAGCGGCTGCGGCGGTTCTAGTCCGCGTACGTCGATAATACGGTCTTCGGCCATCGGCAACCCTGTCACGCTACAGCGCGCAGGCGCGCGATCACGTCTCGCGCTTCGCCGCCCAAAACCTGGTCGGCCATGTGGTAAAGAATCTGCTCTTCCTTGAGGTTGTGCTGCTGCATCAGCACCAGCAGGGTTTCCGCCTGGCCCAGGAAATCATCTTGATCGCGCTTTTCGACGGCCTGTGCCATGGCGTCGAAAAGGCCGCGCATTTGCTGGTGCTCCATGCGCATGATCTGGGTCGGCCCCATGCTCATGCCGGTGCGTTCCTCGAAAGTCGGAAAGAGAACCTCTTCCTCCATGGCGAAATGGTGGCGCATGGATTCCAGGAATGCGCCGAATTCCGTGGCAGTACGTTCCCACTTGCCGTCCCCGGCAAGCTCTTCGGCAAGTGCAAAAAGATCATCGCAACGGTGATGATCGGAGGACAAGTATTCGCTGATGGTTTCCATAAATTTGCCTGACGGCCTTTCCTCTTCATGTAATTGACGCACATTCTTGTAGATAGCCATTTCATTATCCTTGACCCATATCAAGGATGCCAGTTTGCCATTCTAATACATTGCCAACTGCCAATAAGGGGGCATGGCTACGGCCAGTGTTTAACAAGCAAAACAGTGGGGGAGGCAGCCTATGCAAAAAAATGCATATTCCACATATGTTTAGCCAACGTGTTTTCAAGATTGAACTTTCTTGGAATTTAACTTTAGGAGGGAAATATGAGCCAAGCTTTTACCAAGTCAATGGCGCGAAACATCTTTTTCGGGGGGACGACATTCTTCTTCCTGTTACTCGTCGCTTTGACTTTCGACACCATGCAGGTCCTGCCTAAACGGGATCACCGCGAAAACATCACCCCGCAAGTTGCCAGCGGTAAACATATCTGGGAAAAGAACGATTGTATCGGTTGCCATACTTTACTGGGGGAGGGGGCTTATTTTGCGCCTGAACTGGGTAACGTATACACACGTCGCGGCCCTGAGTTCATCAAGGCCTGGATCGCAGCACAGCCGACCAAGTCTCCAGGTCGTCGTCAGATGCCGCAATTCAACCTGACCGATCAAGAACTGGACGATATGGTTGCCTTCCTGAAGTGGACGAGTGAAATCAACACTTCCAAATGGCCGCCGAATATCGAAGGCTAAGTCATCGTCAATTCACCAATTCTTGAGACTTAGGAGAAAACTATGCAATTTCAATCTCAAAAGGTGGCGATGCCGTACTTCATCGCTGCCATTGGCCTCTTCGTCGGACAGATTCTGTTCGGCCTGATCATGGGCCTGCAATACGTGATCGGGGACTTCCTGTTTCCGGCCATTCCGTTCAACGTTGCCCGCATGGTGCATACCAACCTGCTGATCGTGTGGCTGCTGTTCGGCTTCATGGGCGCTGCCTACTACATGATTCCGGAGGAAACCGAAACCGAGCTGTTCAGTCCGAAGCTGGCCTGGCTGATGTTCTGGGTATTCCTGGTAGCCGGTGCGTTGACCATCCTCGGCTATCTGCTGGTGCCTTACGCATCGCTGGCCAGCATGACCTTCAACGACGCCTGGCCGACCATGGGGCGCGAGTTCCTGGAACAGCCGCTGCCGACTAAACTCGGTATCGTCGTGGTGGCGCTGGTGTTCCTGTTCAACATCTCGATGACCGTGCTCAAGGGACGCAAGACCTCGATCTCGCTGGTGCTGTTGATGGGCCTGTGGGGTCTGGCGATATTCTTCCTGTTCTCCTTCTACAACCCGTCCAATCTGGTCCTCGACAAGTACTTCTGGTGGTGGACTGTGCATCTTTGGGTTGAAGGCGTGTGGGAACTGATCCTCGGCTCGCTGCTGGCCTTCGTGCTGATCAAGGTGACTGGCGTAGACCGCGAAATCATCGAAAAATGGCTGTACATGATCATCGCGATGACCCTGATCACCGGTATCGTCGGTATGGGTCACCACTACTTCTGGATCGGTACGCCGGAATACTGGCAGTGGTTCGGTTCGGTGTTCTCCGCTCTGGAACCGATTCCGTTCTTCATGATGACCATCTTCGCCTTCAACATGGTGAACCGTCGCCGTCGCGAGCATCCCAACAAGGCTGCCACGCTGTGGGCGTTGGGTACCGGTACGATGGCATTCCTCGGCGCTGGCGTGTGGGGCTTCCTGCACACCCTGGCTCCGGTCAACTTCTACACCCACGGCACGCAGATCACTGCCGCCCACGGTCACATGGCCTTTTACGGCGCCTACGTGATGGTGGTGCTGACCATGATCTCCTACGCCATGCCGATGATGCGCGGTCGTGTCGCCAACAGCGGCAAGTCGCAAATCATGGAAATGTGGGCGTTCTGGTTGATGACCGTGTCCATCGTGTTCATCACCTTGTTCCTGACCGCCGCCGGCATCCTGCAAGTCTGGCTGCAACGCGTCAGCACCACGCCGCTGGGCTTCATGGCGGCGCAGGATCAAGCCATGCTGTTCTACTGGCTGCGTGAAATCACCGGTGTGGTGTTCCTGATCGGCTTGGTGGTATACATCCTGAGCTTCTTCGTTGGTGGTGAAACCAAGGAAAGTGCTGCTCAATAGTTCCTCCCTGACGAGGGGGCTCCGGCCCCCTCTTTTTTCGCTATATAGTGTAGTAATTCAGTAAGTTAATTACATGGTAATTTACTAATATATGCAAACAGACCAAGCTACCCTCGCAGCAGACGGCACCCGCCATAGCGGCAATTATCCGCCCGGCGACCTGGCGATCTGGCTTTTCATTTTTGCGGAATTATTGGCGTTCGGGGTGTTTTTTCTGTCCTATGCCTTTGCCCGCGCCAACAACGTCGAACTGTTCAATCAATCGCAACTCCATCTCAACCGCGAGTCGGGGGCGATCAATGCGCTGGTGCTGATCACCAGCAGCTATTTCGTGGTGCGCGCTGTTGCCGCCATCAAGGAAGGACATGAGCGCCTGTGCGCCAATTGGCTGGGCGTTGCCATAGCCCTCGGCTTCGTCTTCATCGTCATCAAGGTTTTCGAATTCCACGCCAAATTTTCGGCGGGGATTTCCCTGAGCACCAACACGTTTTACATGTTCTACCTGTCGCTCACCCTGTTCCACTTCATGCACGTCATCCTCGGCATGATCATCCTCGCCGCGGTGATGATCAAGGCGCGCAGCGGCGGCTACAGCCCGGAAAACCATACCGGCGTGGAAACCGGCGCCTCATACTGGCACATGGTCGATCTGGTATGGATTATCCTGTTTCCGCTGGTTTACGTGATACGTTGAGGATAAGTAAATGAACACCACCCCGCACAAACCGCACTTCGTCCGCCCCTGCACGCGCGTCTGGCTGGCGCTGATATTTTTAACCGCCGTCACTTATTCCATCGGCGACGCCGGCCTGGGCGGCACCCCGGTAATGCTCACGGTGCTCGCCATCACCTTCGTCAAAAGCCAGATGATCGCCCGCTATTTCATGGGGCTGCGTAAATCGGGGCTGATGTGGCGCATCATCATGGGCAGCTACCTGGTGATCATCACCAGCATGATCGCCGTCGCCTACTTGATTGCCGCCAAATGATACCCCCGCTGCTGGAAAGTCGCGGGAGCTGCGTTACCGCACCTCGCAATCGACCTTTTTATCCCCCGAAGCAGGCGACGAAGC
>CALMWM010000639.1 GCA_937873435.1 uncultured Gallionellaceae bacterium | reverse complement strand
TGTTTTTGGCATAATCTCTTGAAGTGTTGCTATTCATGGTCGTAGCCTCTCTATTTTGCCTTTTCCACTTCGCATAATGTATATTATGTTAAATGGTATGTGTGACCGGTCGGCGGCGCAACCCCTTCTGGGCTTCGGGACGGTATGCAGCCGGGAGACGCGTATGGCGCTTATTCGTATTTTCCCCATGCAGCCAAATTGCGAAGCTTGTCAAGGACGGTTCGCTCTTCTTCGATCTTGTGACTTTCTAGCCATAGAGTTTGGGCAATGAATGGATTTTTCTCTTCTGTGAAGACTTTAAATGTTTTTGCCTTGACCTCTTCAGTCTGAACGAAGAATTCATTGGCGCTGGCTTGGCGGCTTTCGTTGTGGATTATTTCGCGGAGGTCATTTTCTGTCGGTCTGGATGGCACAGGTGGCTCCGGTGCTTTTGATATGACATGCTGTGTTTTCATCCCCGATACTGCTAACGAGACAAGTTGTGTTATTGCATAGGGCTCATTTCCGAAGTCGCCACGATCCCAAATGAAGCCTAGTGACAGGATTAGTAACAGTATCGCAATTTTCATTCGGAGTCCCTTCGTTGATGTTTTTATTGAATTTATCAGGATTGAAAATAGTCAACAAGCTAGTGGTGCTGATAGTTTACAAATTCAGATTCTTGTGATTTGTTTTCGTTTCCAGTCTTTTCCCCGGCGCTAAAATGTAGCCGTTCTTGTTTTGCACAAAAATTGGACTATACTGTCCAGTCTAATTTGTTAAGAGGAAATCCATTGAGTCATACCGAGGATTCTGCTTCCCTCGACAGTCGCCAGCGTCTGATACGGGCCGCTGCGGAGGCCTTTATGGAAGAAGGCTACCGCGCCAGCATCGACCGAATCGCAGCGCGCGCAGGCGTGGCACGGCAAACAGTCTACAACCACTTTCCTTGCAAGGACGACTTGTTCAGTGAAGTTGCCAGTGTTGCTGCCGGCACTATCCTGGTTTCTTTAGACGGCGATGGGATGGATATTCGCGAGCGTCTTCTTCGTTTCGGTGCAGCTTTGCGCCAGCGCGTGATCGGCGACGAAGGCCTGGCGATGTTTCGCACCCTGAGCGCCGAAGTGCCGCGTTTCCCTGCCTTGGGTAAGGCGTTTTTCGACAAGGGGCCGGGGCAGATTGTGCTCTGGCTTGCCGAATTTCTCGGACGCGCCATGAACGAGGGATTGCTGCGCCGGGACGAACCGTTGTTTGTCGCCGAAATGCTACTTTCCATGCTGGAAAGCTTTGACCGCACGCGCCGCTTGTTCGGCGCGCCTTTGCGTCCTGCCGCTGAGGAACAAGAACGGATTGCCCGGATCGTTGATTGTTTTCTCCGGGCTTACGCACCTGAATCTGAAAAGTAAAAGGACTGTACTATGAATTCCGCCAAGCTTGCCTGCCCTGCTCTCCTGCTCATCGCCCTCCTGGCCGGTTGCGGCCCGAGTGGCGGCAAACCTCCCGCCGGAGGCCCCGCTCCCGGTGCGGCCATGCCGCCGCCTGAAGTGGATGTCATTACCGTCGTCACAGGAGCCGTAACGCTCACCCAGGATTTGCCGGGCAGGCTACAGGCTTATCGCACCGCCCAGGTTCGCGCCCGGGTAGAAGGTATCGTGGAAGCCCGCTTGTTTGCAGAAGGCAGCGATGTCAAGGCGGGCGCCACGCTCTTTAAAATCGACGCGCGCCCCTACGCCGCTGCAGTGGCAGCGGCCAAAGCCGATGTGGACGCCGCACGTCTGGTCGTTGAACGCTACCAACCTCTACTGGAAGTTAAGGCGGTCAGCCAGCAGGAATTCGATGCCGCTGCAGCCCGTCACAAACAGGCTCAGGCGGCATTGGTTCGCGCTGAACTAGATATGGAAAATACCCACGTTCCCGCACCGATTTTCGGGCGTATCGGTCGCACTCTGGTGACCGAAGGCGCACTCGTCGGTAAAGGCGAGGCAACCCAACTCGCCACCATCGAGCAGATCGACCCCATCTATGTCAATTTTACCCAGCCCGGCGCCGATCTGCTGCGCCTGCAGGCTGCCGTGAAATCCGGCAAGTTGAAGCGCGCCGAATCGGCTAAGGTGGAATTGCTGCTCGAAGACGGCAGCGCCTATCCGCTGCCCGGCAAGATACTCTTTGCCGATCTGGCGGTGGATTCGACCACCGGCGCGGTGTCGCTGCGTGCCGAGTTCCCCAACCCGAAACGGGAGCTGTTGCCGGGCATGTTCGTGCGCATCCGTTTTCCCGAAGCCGAAGCCGACAGTGCCATCCGCGTGCCGCAGCGAGCGGTTCAGGGCGGCCCACAAGGCCAGTTCGTGATGGTGGTCGCCGCCGACGGCAAGGCTACGCCCCAACCGGTGAAGACCGGCGGCATGGCCGGAACGACTTTCATCATCGCCGACGGGCTGAAAGGCGGCGAACAGGTGATCGTCAGCGGCTTGCAAAAAGCCCGTCCCGGTACGCCGGTCAAGGCCATGCCGTGGAACCCGCAGGAAGCGCCGCTTGCTCCGGCGAAGACCGCCGCCAACAATAAATAAAGAGGGCTGACCTGTGTTCGCAAAATTCTTCATCGATCGACCGGTTTTCGCATGGGTGATCGCGATCATCATCCTGCTCGGCGGTGCGCTGGCATTGCGCAGCCTCCCGGTTTCCCAATACCCGTCCGTGGCCTCGCCGGCGCTGGATATTTCCGTCAACTATCCCGGCGCTGCTGCCCAAGTGGTGGAGGAAACGGCGGTAGCCCTGATCGAGCAGGAGATGAATGGCATCGAAAACCTGCTCTATATGGATTCCGCCTCGCAGATAGGCACCGGCTCGGTGACGCTGACCTTCAAGCCCGGCACCAACCTGGACTACGCTTCGGTCGAAGCGCAGAACCGCATCAAGCGCGTCGAGGCGCGCTTGCCCGAGGACGTGCGCCGGCTCGGTGTAACGGTGAACAAGACGGCGCGCAATTACGTGATGATCGTCGCGCTGCTCTCGCCCGACAAGAGCCTGAATAACGTCGACTTGGGCAGCTATGCCGCCGCCAATGTGCTGGAGCCGATCCGTCGGGTGCCGGGCGTGGGCGAGGCGTTGCTGTTCGGCACCGAATATTCGATGCGCTTGTGGCTGAAGCCGGAAAAACTGCGGGGCTATAATCTCTCGCCCGCCGACGTATCGCGCGCGGTGCGCGCCCAGAATGCCCAGCTCGCCGTCGGCGAACTGGGGCAATTGCCGGCAGCCCCCGCCCAGGAACTGAATGCGGTGATCGTCACCAATAGCCGCCTGTCCTCGCCGGAAGAATTCGGCAACATCATCGTACGCACCAATCCCGACGGCTCCACGTTGCGGGTCAAGGACGTGGCGCGGGTGGAATTGGGCGCCCAGGACTATTCGGTTGCGGCCCGCATCGACGGCCAGCCGACTGCGGCGATTGCAGTCCGGCTTTCCCCCGGCGCCAACGCGCTCGACACGGTCAAGGCGGTCAACGCCAAGATGACCGAACTGGCGAAGTTCTTCCCCAAGGGCATCACCTGGCTGGTACCCTACGACACCTCGCAATTCGTCGACATTTCCATCAAGGAGGTGCTCAAAACCCTGGCGGAAGCTATGCTGCTGGTGTTCCTGGTGATGTATCTATTCCTCGAAAACCTGCGCGCCACGTTGATTCCCACCATCGTCGTGCCGGTGGCGCTGATCGGCGGCGCGCTGGGCTTGTATGTGTTCGGCTACTCGATCAATGTGCTCACGTTGTTCGCGATGGTGCTGGCTATCGGCATCGTGGTGGACGACGCCATCGTGGTAGTGGAAAACGTCGAGCGCATCATGACCACCGAGGGTCTGTCACCGCGCGACGCGACGCGCAAGGCGATGGATCAGATCGTCGGCGCGATTATCGCGATCACTCTGGTACTCTCGGCGGTGTTCGTGCCGATGGCCTTCTTCGGCGGCTCCACCGGGGCGATCTACCGCCAGTTCGCGGTGACGCTGGTGCTGACCATGATGTTCTCGGCACTGATGGCGCTGACGCTCACGCCGGCTTTGTGCGCGACCTTGCTGAAACACGAGCCGATGCCCTCCAGGGGCTTCTTCGGCTGGTTCAACCGTTTTTTCACCCGCACCACGAACGGCTACACCTCCTGGGTAAGCCGTGCGGTGAAAAAGGCCGGGCGCTACCTGGTGCTGTACGCGGTGATTATCGGCGCCACCGGTTGGTTATTCAGTCATCTGCCCGGCAGTTTCCTGCCGGAGGAAGATCAGGGCTATTTTCTCAATCTGATCCAGTTGCCTCCCGGCGCCACCAAGGAACGCACCCTGGAAGTGCTCGCCCAAATTGAGCAACATTACCTCAAGCAACCGGAGGTGGAACACGTCATCGGGGTTGCCGGTTTCTCCTTCTTCGGGCGCGGCCAGAATGCGGCCATCGCCTTCGTGCGCCTCAAAGGCTGGGACGAACGCAAGGGGCCGGAAAGTTCCGCCCCAGGATTGGTACGTAAAGCCAACATGACTTTCTTCCGCATCAAGCAAGCCATGGCTTTCGCCATCAACCCGCCGCCCATCCCCGAACTGGCCGCAGTCGGCGGTTTCGATTTCCGCTTGCAGGATAGAGGCGGGCTGGGCCGGGATAAACTGCTGGAAGCGCGCAACATGGCGCTCGGGATGGCATCGCAAGACCCGCGCCTGATCGGCGTGCGTCCAGAAGGACAGGAAGCCGCGCCACAACTGTTCCTCGACATTGATCGCGTCAAGACCGAAACCCTGGGCGTCTCCATGGCCGATCTCAACGACACGCTGCAATCGGCGCTGGGCGTGGCCTATATCAACGACTTCGTGCGCCAGGGACGCATCCTGCGCGTGCAGATGCAAGCCGAAGCGGACACCCGCAAGAGTGTCGAAGACATCCTCCGCCTGCCGGTGCGCAACAGCAAAGGCAATATGGTGGCGCTCTCCGAACTCGCCACGCCGCGCTGGATCGTCGGTTCGCCCAAGCTCGACCGCTACAACGGCCTGCCGTCGATGAAAATCGCCGGGAGTCCTGCCCACGGACACAGTACCGGCGAGGCGCTGGCGGCGATGGAAGAAGTCGCGCAGAAGCTGCCGCCCGGCTTCGGCTTCGAATGGTCTGCCACCTCTTACGAGGAACGGCTGTCAGGCACGCAGGCGCCGCTGCTGTTCGGCATCTCCTTGGTCGTGGTATTCCTGTGCCTGGCCGCGCTATATGAGAGCTGGTCGATTCCTTTCGCGGTGATGCTGGTGGTACCGCTGGGCGTATTCGGCGCGGTGTTGGCCGTCAGCTTGCGTGAACTGCCCAATGATGTGTATTTCAAGGTGGGGCTGATCGCGATCATCGGTTTGTCGTCGAAAAACGCCATCCTGATCATCGAGTTCGCCCGCAAGCTCCAGGACGAAGGGATGGGGCTTGTCGAGGCTACTCTGGAAGCCTGCCGCTTACGTTTCAGGCCGATTCTGATGACCTCGATCGCCTTCGTCGCCGGGGTTTTCCCGCTGGCGATTTCCGTCGGCGCCGGCGCCGAGAGCCGCCATGCCATCGGCACCGGCGTGATGGGCGGGATGATCGCCGCTACGTTGCTGGCGGTGTTTCTGGTACCGGTATTCTTCGTGGTGGTGCGGCGTATTTTCCCCGGCCATGCCCGTGTTCATCAGGAGAACGATCATGCGTAAGTTTGCATTCCTCGCCTTGCCGACAGCGCTTTCCCTGTTGGCCGGCTGCTCTTCGATTCCTGCCTACGAACGCCCTGCCCCGCCGATAGCGGCGCAATGGTCGCAGCCGATCAATCTCGCTGGCGTGCGTCCGGTCAGTGAGCTTTCATGGCAACAATTTCTGCCCGAAGCCCGCCTGCATGCGTTGATCGCAACAGCGCTAGAACACAACCGCGACCTGCGCATCGCCATCGCGCGCGTCGAAGAAGCCCGTGCGCTCTACGGCATTGCGCGCGCCGAGCGCTTGCCGACACTGAATCTGGGCGCATCCGATTCGGTTTCGCGCACGCCCGGCGATCTTTCCATGACAGGGCAGCCACTGACCGCGCGCCGTTACGATGTGAACGTTGCCGTCACTTCTTTCGAGCTGGATTTCTGGGGACGCGTCAAGAGTTTGAACGAGGCCGCCCGCGCCAGCTATCTGGCAACCGAAGAAGCGCAGGAGGTATTCCGGATTTCCTTGATTTCCGATGTCGCCAATGCCTATTTCACTCTGCTGGAAATGGAGAAGCGCAGCGAGCTTGCCCGAGCGACCGTCGAAACTCGCAAGGAAACCCGCCACCTATTACAGAGGAGGCGTGACGTCGGGCTGGCTGGCGACCTGGATTTCTTCGCCGCCGACGGTGCCTACGAGTCGGCCCGGGCCGAACTGGCAAACCTGGAACGCAGCCGGGCCGCTGCGGAAAATGCGCTGGCGCTGCTGGTAGGCTCTGTACCGAAAAGCCTTCCTGCCGCTCAGAATCTTACTGAACAAGGCGTTGTCCCTGATCTTGCCATCGACGTTCCCTCCGAAGTTCTGCTGCGGCGCCCCGATGTGCGAGCTGCCGAGGCCCGCCTGATTGCTGCCAATGCCAATATCGGTGCGGCGCGTGCGGCTTTTCTGCCGCGTATCGGCATCAGCCTCGCGCTGGGCAGCGCCAGCAAATCGTTGTCCGGCCTCTTCGAAGGCGGCAGCGGCGCCTGGAGTTTCGTCCCTGCACTCGCCCTGCCATTGTTCGACGCTGGTCGCAGCCAGGCGAACGTCGACTTGGCCGAAGCACGTAAGGTCATCGCCGTGGCCGACTACGAGAAAACCATCCAGCAAGCTTTCCGCGAGGTGGCGGATCTGCTGACGGCTCGCGACCAGCTCGCCCAGCAACTCAACGCACAGGAAGCCGGCGAGGCCGCCCAGAACCAGCGTTTGCGTATTGTTGAAGCGCGTTATAAAGCAGGGGCGTCGAGCTACCTTGAGGTGCTGGATGCCCAGCGCGACAGCTTTAGCGCACAGCAAGCAACCGTGCAGGTGCGCCGGGCACTGTTGAGCGCAGCGGTTCAGCTTTACAAGGCACTCGGCGGTGGGCAGGCGACGCAGACGGATAAAGCCGCTTGAGCGTCCCGTTCGCACTGGAGGGGCAGCGTTTTCCCGGCTGGCTGCTGATCCTCGGCGCGCTGACCGCCATCGGCCCCCTTTCCATCGATATGTACCTGCCGGGGTTTCCTGTCTTGGAGCGCGACCTGGGATCGCCTGCCGGCGGTGCCGAACTGACCCTGGCGAGTTTTTTTATCGGCATGGCGTTCGGGCAACTGTTCTGGGGGCCGCTCAGCGACCGTTTTGGGCGCAAGCCGCCACTCTACGCTGGACTCGCGATTTACGCGTTGGCTTCTCTGGGGTGCGCCCTGTCCGCCAACATTCACACCTTGATATTCTGGCGCATCCTGCAAGCGCTGGGCGGCTCTGCCGGCATGGTCATCGCCCGCGCGGTGGTGCGCGACCGCTGTGGTGCGCGTGATGCGGCCCGTGCCTTCTCCATGCTGATCCTGATCATGGGGTTGGCCCCCATCCTGGCTCCGCTGTTCGGCGGCTGGATCGTCACGCACCTGGGCTGGCGCGCCATCTTTTTCCTGCTGGTGGCATTTTCCCTGAGCAGCCTGACCGCTATTCATTTCGGGCTGACGGACAGCCACGATATTCGCCACGAACC
>CALMWM010000638.1 GCA_937873435.1 uncultured Gallionellaceae bacterium | reverse complement strand
CTAGCATGGTCGGCGCATTCAGTTCGCGCCGTGCACTTTGCGATATGCTTCCAGCAGACGCTGGTGCATATCGCACCCTTCCAGCGCCATCCCCGGCGCTTCAATTCCAAAGAAACGCAATTCCCCGTCCAGCAACGCTTGCGCCTGTTGCAGCGCATCCGCGCCGTAGAGGTGGCGTAGCGCTTCCTGATAGCGGGCGTCGTCGTCCAAATTGAGCAGGCTTTCGATACAGCGGTAGACGCGGCGGCGCTGTTCGTTCAGTTGTTTGAAATGGCGGATCCAGTCGCAGCCTTCGCGGATCGCTTCATCGTCACCGATGGCCAGAGCCAGCAGGGTCTTCAGCTCGCCCACCCGCAGGTCTTCCCACAGCGTGCCGGCATCCGGCGCCAGCCCGATCAGTCCCGCGACCGGGCGCTGGTCGTCCAGCCCGAGATCGTTCAAGGTTGCCAGTAGGTCGGCGCATTCCTCGTCATCTAGTTCCGGCAGGTGCAGGATCGCAGAACGCACCTCGTTGCCGACGCTGGTGTTTTCCCATTCCAGGTCGTCAACCGGGTAAATCTCTGATACGCCGGGCACCAGGATGCGGCAGGCGTAGACGCCGAGGTGGGTGAAGTCGGCGATATAGACCTCGCGTTGTTCCTCATGGAGGCGCGCCAGTTGCCAGGCATAATCCTCCTCGGTGGTGGTGCTGAAATTCCAGTCGCAGAATTCGAAATCAGGGGTGTCGCCGAGGAAATTCCAGCTGACGATGCCGCTGGAATCGACGAAATGAATTTCCAGGTTGGGCGAACTGGCGATTTCCTCCAGGTCGAAACCCGGCTCGGGAAAGCCGCCCAGCGCATCCAGCCCGCGTCCTTGCAGCAGCTCTGTGAGGGCGCGCTCCAAGGCGATCTCGAAGCGCGGATGCGCGCCGAAGCTGGTAAAGCAGCCGTGGTCGGCGGGGTTGAGCAGGGTGACGTTCATCACCGGATATTGCCCGCCCAGCGAGGCATCCTTGACCAGGATGCCGAACCCTGCTGCTCGAAGGGCGTGGATGTCTGCGGCGATGCCAGGGTAGCGGGCGATCACCGATTCGGGGACATCCGGCAGGCACAGGCCTTCGCTGATGATGCGGAATTTGACGTGCCGTTCGAAAATCTCCGCCAGCGCTTGGGTGCGTGCCTCGGCCGGGGTGTTGCCGGCTGACATGCCGTTGCTGACATACAGGTTGCCGATGATGTTGACCGGAAACCATACCGTCGCACCGTCGCGCTGGCGGGTATAGGGCAACGCGCAGATGCCGCGTTCGGCATTGCCGGAATTGGCATCGACCAGCATGGCGGCTTCGATGGTGCCTTCCGGGTTGTAGAATTCTCGCAGTTCGGGGGTAAGTAAACCTTCCGGCCAGTCGCCGCTGTCGTCCAGCGCAAACCACTGTTCTTGCGGGTAATGGGTGTACGCGCGCTGGGCGAGGTCTTCGCCCAGGTAATAATGGGTCCAGAAGTAATTGCAGCTCATGCGTTCGAAAAACTCGCCCAGTGCACTCGCCAGCGCAGCTTGGCGCGATGCGCCCTTGCCGTTGGTGAACAGTAGCGGGCAGTCGCGCTCGGATACATGCACCGACCAGCTGTTCGCCACCGGGTTCAGCCATGAGCGTTCTTCCAGATGAAAGCCCAAGGCTGTCAGCTTGGCTTGCAGGGTAGCGATGGTCGATTCCAGCGAAGCGTCTTTGCCGGCGATAAAGCTTTCTGTGTGCATGGTGGTTCCGTCGAATGAAATGGATGTACTAGGCCGAATTTACACGAATTCCGCGTGAAACGTAAAAGGCTGGAAAAAAGTGCAGCCATATCGGCGGAATGGGAGAATAATATGCGCCCATGACCGTTTTGCCGATAGGGAATAAAAATGGGAAATCCTGATTCACGATCTACCCCGAAGGGGACTGCCGTTCTGGCGCGGGAAGCCTTGATTGAAATGGCGAAAGAGGGAGTACCCCCCACTCCTGCGAATTACAAGAAATACTACGAGCGCATCTCGGGTTCGAATGCGCTGGACGATCCCGGTTCGATGGCGCTGCTGAAGTTGCAGGACAGTCTGAAAAGCCAGCAATCTCCTCGCCTCGAAGAATGGGAACAGGCCATCGACGTGGCATTGGCGCAACGCGATTGGCGAGTGATCGAAGGCCTGATCCTTAAATACATCCATAGCGAAGCCCAAGCCTGCACTGCGGAAGCGAAAGAAAACGCCGTTGTCGACAAGTGCAAAACCTGCATAGAGGTGAGATCGCTAAACGGGATTTTGTATGTGATGGAAAGTTTCGCCAGGAATCTGGAAGGGCTGTTCCCGGAAAACCCTTTATTGATGGGGCAGGTCGAAATCGTCAAGGATTTGCTGGAGCGTCCCAGGGACAAGGAAAAAATGTTCAGCGCCAAAAGAGCGCTGGCGAAAATGGCGACGCCCGAGCAAATTCAGACCCAATTGGGCGAGGCGAAAAACTTCGCCAAAACCCTGGCGGACGCCTTTCTGGCGCAAATTGGGCAAACCGGGAACGATGCCGGCGATTTCCTGAAAGAAGTCGAAGCCGGGAAAAAAGCCATGGAAGAAGCCACGGATCAGGCCTCTCTGCTGGCGGCCAGCCGGGCGCTGCTATCCGGCACGACAGCGGTGCATGGCAAAATGAAGGCGAATCAGACTCGCCTGGAGAACTCCAAGCTCCAGGCGCAAAGTGCGGAAGAAAGAATCCGGGCGCTGGAAGACGAGCTCAAGGTGGCCGGCGAAAAAGCCCAGCAGGATTATTTGACCGGCTTGCTGAATCGGCGCGGAATGGACGAGCAAATCGCCAAAATGTTCGGCGAAGGCTGGGAAAAAGTCACCTTGGCGCTGCTCGACATCGACAACTTCAAAAAGCTCAACGACCAGTTGGGCCATGAAGCCGGCGATGAAGCCCTCAAGCACTTGTCCGATGCTATCCGCGAAAGCGTGGGAAGCAAGGGAGTGCCGTCGCGTATGGGCGGCGAAGAATTTGTCGTTATCTTCGCGGGTTACGATGCCGGACAGGTCAAGGAAGAAATTGAGAAGCTGCAACGCTTGCTGACGCGCAAAGTCTTCATGTCCAACCAGGACAAACGAGTGGTTACCTTTAGCGCCGGCGTCGCACAGCGTGCCGGGGAAGAAGAGCCGTCAGAAACCTTGTCGCGCGCTGATGAGGCGATGTATGCGGCAAAGCGGAAAGGCAAGAACCGGGTGGAGATCGCCGAGTTTTTCTGATTTTGCCAGCCGAAAAAAAGGGCGCCCGAGGGCGCCCAAAATTTCCACTTCGGAGGAGTAGAGGAAAACTTTATTCGACGCGCTCTCCGTGCAGGCTGACATCCAGCCCTTCGCGTTCTTCTTCTTCGCTGACTCGCAGGCCGACTACCATGTCGATCACCTTGAGGATGATGAAGGTCATCACCAAACCGTAAACTACCGTCACGCCGACGCCCAGGAGCTGGGTGACCACTTGGCCGCCATTGCCTTCCAGCAGGCCGGCAGTGCCGCCGATGTCCTTGACCGCGAACACGCCGGTGAGGATCGCGCCGACGATACCGCCGATGCCGTGCACACCGAAGGCATCCAGCGAATCGTCGTAACCCATCATGCGCTTGAGCGAGGTGGCACCCCAGAAGCAAACCACACCGGCAACCAAGCCGATAATCAGCGCACCCATCGGGCCGACGAAACCGGAGGCCGGGGTGATCGCTACCAGACCAGCTACCGCGCCGGATGCGATGCCCAGCACTGAAGGTTTACCCTTGCCCATCCATTCGGCGAACATCCAGGACAATGCCGCTGCTGCGGTGGCAATTTGCGTGACTGCCATCGCCATGCCGGCACGACCGTCGGCAGCAACCGCCGAGCCGGCGTTGAAGCCGAACCAGCCTACCCACAACATCGCAGCACCGACGATGGTCAGCACCAGATTGTGCGGCGCCATCGGCTCCTTGCCGTAACCGATGCGCTTGCCCAGCACGATGGCCGCGACCAGGCCGGCGATACCGGCGTTGATATGCACCACCGTACCGCCGGCGTAGTCCAGCACGCCCTTGGTAGCCAGCCAGCCGCCAATTGCCGGATCGGCATTGGCTGCCCACACCCAGTGCGTCACCGGGGCATAGACCGCCAGCGACCAGACGCCGACGAACCACAGCATTGCGGAAAACTTCATGCGGTCGGCGAAGGCGCCGGCGATCAGCGCCGGGGTGATGATCGCGAAGGTCATCTGGAACATCATGAACACCGATTCGGGAATGTTTTGTCCGTCGGTGCCGCTGAAGCCAGCTACGCCCATTCCGTTGAGGAATAGCCGATCGAGGCCGCCGAGGAACGGGTTGCCGTCGCGGAATGCCAGGCTGTAACCCGCCACCATCCAGATAATGGTTACCAGGCAGGTGATGGCGAAGCTTTGCATCAGCGTGGCGAGCACGTTTTTCTTGCGCACCATGCCGCCGTAGAACAGCGCCAGACCGGGAATGGTCATGAACAGCACCAACGCAGTGGAAGTCAGCATCCACGCGGTGTTGCCGGTATCCAGCTTTTGCGCCACCGGTTCGGCGGCAGGGGCTGCACCCTCTGCCGGGGCGGCTGCGGGCGCTGCCGCAACCGGGGCGGCATCGGCAGGGGCAGCAGCGGGTTCGTCAGCCAATGACATCCCACCCCATATCAGTACGCCTAGAAATAACAAGATATTGCACAAACGTTTCATGGTCTTATCTCCTTGGGGATAGGGTTAGAGCGCTTCCGGGCCGGTTTCGCCGGTACGGATACGTACGACCTGCTCGACATCGAAGACGAAAATCTTGCCGTCGCCGATCTTGCCGGTTTTGGCCGATTTTTCGATGGCTTCGATGACCCGATCCACCATGTCTGCCTGAACTGCAGCTTCGATTTTCACCTTGGGCAGAAAATCCACCACGTATTCGGCACCACGGTATAGCTCGGTGTGCCCTTTTTGCCGGCCAAAGCCTTTGACTTCGGTAACCGTGATGCCCTGAACGCCGATTGCGGAAAGGGCTTCGCGTACCTCGTCAAGCTTGAACGGCTTGATAATTGCGGTAACCTGTTTCATGTTCGCTCCTTGATTGATGGGATTGACGCTGGCCTTTGCTTAGAACGATTTGGACACCGAGACGACGAAATGGTCGCGTCCGACGTTCTTGTTGGTTGCTGCATTGAAGTAGCCCGCATCCTTGGCGTTGGTGTGGAAATAAGCCGCGCCGACCATGTAGCCGTTGATGTCCTTGGTCAGGGAGGCCTTGTAGTCGGTGTAGGTGTACAGCGAGTCGTTGCTGACGCCTGCGTTGTCGCCCTTGAAGGTCTGCTTGCCGACATGGAGGCCCAAGGTCAGCTTGTCGGCCACTTCGAAGTTGGCGGAAAGATCGAGGTAGTTGGTGTTCTTGCTGTTGGGTGTACCAAAGGTGTCGCTGATGCTGTGCGAATACTTGGCTGTGAACCACTTGTAGCCGAGTTGGCCGTAGAGTTCGTTGGTGTCGGCCTTGGTGGTCATGCTGGCGGGAAAGCTGCCGGGGTAGTTATAGCGCAGGAAGCCCACGTCGTAGCTGAAGTCTTCAGCAAAGCTGTTCTTGTAGCCGAAATAGGTGTCCAGTTCCAGGCTGGAGCTCGAACCCGGAACCAAGTCGCCGATCCAGCTAATATTGGAGCCCCAGACGCCGGCATACAGGCCGCTGCTGTGGGCGTAATCGAAACCGCCTTGGAGAGCTGCTTTTTCGTTGGTTTGGGTAAGTCCGCGATAGATGTACTGGCTGAACAGCCCGACGTTACCGGTCAGCGTGTGTTCCGGGGTCGGTGCCGCGGGCGCATCGGCGGCGATGGCGGAAACCGTGGACAAGCCAGCCAACGCAGCCAGAATCAGCGAATAAGTCAGTTTGTTCATAATCAAAATCCTTTCATCAAAAGTGTCGAAAAAAAACATTGCGGTGAACCTTTAGCATTTGTTGTGCCAGCCAAAATATTCCTACTAATTACATATAGATACTAACATTACAGGGATTCCGTGTTAGATATAAGCGCCACTTTGAAGCGCACGATGCAACGGTGGCACCAAAACAGTGCACCCATATCGTGTTATGCAAAAAGATTTTTTTGGTACACTGCGCCATTAGTTAAACAAAACGAAAAGAGTTTGCATGAAATCAACCCCATTGGATGAAATCGGCGCGAAGATCAGCGAGTTGCTCGCCGGCAGTCCGGCCAAGGACATTGAAAAGAATCTGCGTGCCGTGGCACAAAATGTCGCTTCCAAATTCAATCTGGTACCGCGCGAGGAATTCGAGGTGCAGCAAGCGGTGTTGCTTAAAACGCGCGAAATGGTGGAATCGCTGGAAGCACGCGTGGCCGCGCTGGAAAAACAATTGCAGCAGGCCAGCTAGCCAGCCGATGTCCCTGGCCGTTCTTTACAGTCGCGCGCTTGCCGGGATGGAGGCCCCATCGGTGGTGGTCGAAGCGCATTTGTCTAACGGGCTGCCGAGTTTCACCATCGTCGGTCTGCCGGAAGCCGAGGTTAAGGAAAGCAAGGATCGCGTGCGTTCCGCGCTGCTCAATTCGCGCTATGAGTTCCCGGCGCGGCGCATCACCATCAACCTGGCGCCGGCAGATTTACCCAAGGAAAGTGGACGTTTCGATCTGCCGATAGCATTAGGTATTCTCGCGGCTTCCGGGCAGATAGATGCGACCAGGCTCAAGGACTACGAATTTGCCGGCGAACTGGCCCTGACCGGGGAATTGCGCCCGATACGCGGTGCTCTGGCGATGACCTACAAGGCTTGTAAAGACGGGCGGGCATTCGTGCTGCCGCGGGAGAATGGCGACGAAGCCGCTTTGGTACGCGAGTCGCAAGTCTTCCCGGCGGGTTCGCTGCTCGAAGTTTGCGCCCACCTTTCCGGCCAGACTTTGCTGGTGCAGCATGTTGGAGAGCCCGCTACGCCGTGCGGCGATGGTTACCCGGACTTCAGCGACGTCAAAGGGCAGGCTCATGCCAAGCGTGCGCTGGAAGTCGCCGCTGCCGGCGGCCATAGCATCCTGATGTCGGGCCCGCCCGGAACCGGCAAGACCATGCTAGCCTCGCGTCTGCCCGGCATTCTGCCGACCATGACCGATGCCCAGGCGCTGTAATCCGCCGCCGTACAGTCGCTCGGTAACGACGGTTTCCGTGTCGCCAACTGGAAACACCGCAATTTTCGTACTCCGCACCATACTTCGTCAGGCGTGGCGCTGGTGGGGGGCGGGGGCAATCCGCGCCCCGGCGAAGTTTCGCTGGCGCACCACGGCGTGCTGTTTCTCGACGAATTCCCCGAATTCGACCGCAAGGTGCTGGAAGTCTTGCGCGAGCCGTTGGAATCCGGGCGCATCACGATTTCCCGCGCTGCCCGCCAGGCCGAGTTTCCCGCCCGTTTTCAGCTGGTTGCGGCGATGAATCCTTGCCCCTGCGGCTATCTCGGCCATCCCAACGGCAAGTGCCACTGCACGCCGGATCAGGTTGCCCGTTATCGCGGCCGAATTTCCGGCCCGCTGCTGGATCGCATCGATCTGCAAATCGAGGTTCCCGCATTGCCTGAAGATGACCTGACCCGCAAGGCCAGCGGGGAAAGCAGTGCCGCTATCCGCGACCGCGTGGAAGTGGCTTATCAGCGCCAACAGGCTCGTCAAAACAAGTCCAACACAGAGTTGGGTACCAAGGAAATCGAATGTTTCTGCGAACCGGATGCGGAAGGCGCACAATTACTCAAACAGGCGATAGGCCGGCTGGGCCTTTCCGCACGGGCGTATCACCGCATTCTTAAAGTTGCGCGCACCATTGCCGATTTATCCAATAACCAAACCATCAGCAGCCGGCATATCGCGGAAGCGATTCAATACCGGCGTTTTGAAAGGAAATAGTATGGCCAGAAGAGATGAGGACGAACAGATAAACGAAATCTGGCAGATGCTGACCAGCCGGGATTTTTGGGTTCTGACCGGGATTGGTCTCGCGTTGTTGGGAATTTTGGTGGGCGGCATGGTGATGCTGACCAACTTCGACATGGCGCGCATGACATGCGGCAGAATGGGCGATCTTCCGGCCTATCTGATGTTCAATATTTTCATCATCTTCGTATTCGGCGGCTTGGTGGCGATGGGGGAAGGCTTTACCTATTTCGACAACAAGAAGCGCGGCTTCCCGGTCAAAAAAGGCTGGCTGATGATATTTTTGGCAGTTGCCTTGGTGATCGGAATCACCGGGCTGGTGATGTTGAAGGTGTATTGCTAGTTTTTATCCAACATTTCAGAATTCAGGGTAAATCCTGCAAAACTGTTTTCCCCGGCAGGGGCTTCGTTTCGTTTCTCTTCCTGCTGTTCGGCTGCCGGGGCGGAGTTGTTGATCAGCCAGGACAAGTTGGTCGGCGAGTCTGAATTGGCCATGGCTTCGTCCAGGCTGATTTTGCCTGACGAATAAAGCTGGAACAGCGCCTGCTCGAAGGTCTGCGAGCCGGGACTCATGCTTTTTTCCATCGCTTCCTTGATTTCATCCACACGCCCGTCCTTGATCAGTTCGGCGATGTGGGTGGTATTCATCAGCACTTCCACTGCCGGCACGCGCTTGCCGTCCACGCCGCGCACCAGGCGCTGCGACACCACGCACTTCAGGCTGATCGACAAGTCCAGCAACAAGCTGGGGCGTGCCTCGAACGGGAAGAAGTTGATGATGCGATTCATCGCGTGGTAGCTGTTGTTGGCGTGCAGCGTGGACAGGCACAGGTGGCCGGTCTGGGCGTAGGTCATCGCATGTTGCATGGTTTCCTTGTCGCGGATCTCGCCGATCAAGATCATGTCAGGCGCTTCGCGCATCGCGTTGACCAGCGCATTATGGAAGCTTTGGGTATCCAGCCCGACTTCGCGCTGGTTGACGATGGATTTCTTGTGCTGATAAACGAATTCGACCGGATCTTCGATGGTCAGGATATGTCCGCTTTTATTGATGTTGCGATGATCGATCATCGCCGCCAGCGTGGTGGATTTTCCCGAGCCGGTGGCGCCGACGATCAGGATCAGCCCGCGTTTTTCCATCGCCATATCCTTCATCACAGGCGGCACGCCGAGCGAGTCGATATCGGGAATGACATTGGGAATCAGACGGATCACCATCGCGACCGAGTTGCGCTGGCGGAAGATGTTGACGCGGAAGATTCCGACATCCGGGATGCCATGAGCGAAGTTCATCTCCATCGTGGCATCGAAGGTTTGCCTCTGTGCCTCGTTCATCAGGTTGTAAGCGATGGTTTTCGACATCGCGGCGTCGAGAACCTGATTGTTGACCGGACGTGCAGATCCTTCGATTTTGATGGTGATGGGCGATCCCGCCGAGAAAAACAGGTCGGAAGCCCTTTTTTCAGCCATCAGCTTGAACAGCGGGGTGATATCCATAGCGGTCAGCCGCGGCGCGTGCCGAATTTGCTGAAGTTGTTCGGCTTGTCGAGCAGGTACTTGGCGAAATCGTCCATGAATGAACTGTCGATTTGTTCCGGGTCGTAAACGTACTCGCTGCCGCCCAGCATATTGAAGTTCTTCATGGTAATCGCGATGTTGGCATTGTCGAAATCGCCGCTGATCAGGAAACTTACCGGGACGATTGCCGGCACCGTGAATACGCCGCGATACACGTAACCGCGCTCATTCTTGAATTCGGCATATTCGAACTTGATGCCGTTGCGCCACAGATAATCCTTTTGCCGCTCGATGGCGGTCGGGTTATCTTTTTCAATGGTGTAGGTCTTGTCGGCGGAACACTTGAAGCCGAGCATCACATCTTTCAGGTGATCCTTGTGCTCGATCGTGGCATTTTTGATCGCCAGCTTGTAATCGCATTGCAGCAGCTTGATGTCCTGGCCTATCCCTTCGATATAGTAGTTGCGGTATAGCGGCAGTTTGAGATCGTTGAGCTGTTTCGCCAGGTCGGTGAGATACTGGAACATCTCGCGCATCTTGTTTTCCACCATCGACATGCGCAGTTCTTCCAGGCGCATCCGGGTCTGGGTGGATTCGAGGGCCTGTTGTTTCTTGGCCTCGACTTCCTGCTTCAATTCATCGAGAAAAGACATTATTTATTCTCCCTGTTCCATCCATCGACTTCCATTCCCGTCTCGAATTCCGGGGGGCGCTCCATGTAGCGCGCCAGGGCGAAAGCGGCGGTCGGCTGCATGTGGATACATGTCATTCTGACATTGACCATATGACAGGCACGCGCCAGCATGTTTAGCCAATTGTAGTAAAGCGGCTCGATAATCGCCAGTTGCTCCAGATCATAGTAAAGCTGTGCGGACCTGGTTCGCTGTAAACCCCGCACGATGTCTTCCAGCATCGCATCAATGTTACCAACGTCGAGCGCCAGGGAAGGCTCCAGCAGCATCGCGCCGTTGCCTATAGGTGTCAGGTGCAACCCGGAAACACTCATCCTGCGTACCTCAGGAAACCTTGTGGCTGACCTGTATCCCCATGCGGCGGAAGGCCTCCTTCAGTCCGTCGGACAAAGTGGCACGTGTGGTCACACTGCCCAGGTCGATATTGAGGCTGGTGAGCGCACGGGCGATTTCCGGGCGGATGCCGGTAAGGATCGCTTCGGCGCCCATCAGTTGTACCGCGCGCACCATCTGGATGAGATGATGGGAAACCTGCGAGTCGATATTTTTCACCCCGGTCAGATCCATTACCACCGCGTGGGCACGTTCCTGAGCGATGCGGTTGAG
>CALMWM010000637.1 GCA_937873435.1 uncultured Gallionellaceae bacterium | reverse complement strand
CAGCGCGAGGATCGCATTGGCGAAGCCGTCCTGGGTTTCGCCCATGATCTTGATCGGAAAATCGCAGGGAAATTCGAGCAGGGAAATTTCTTCGTTCATTTCTGTATTCGCATAATGTCGCGTTTAAAAGTCTGATATAGCCCGTACATCTGGCGAAACAGTGGGCCGGGCTCACCGTTGCCGACCGGGCGCCCATCCAGCGCGGTGATTGCCATCACCTCCTTGCTTGAGGAGGTGAGCCATAACTCCTGCGCGCTGCGGATCTCGAACTCCGAGACTTCGCGCACCTGAGTGGCGATACCGTTGGCGGCGGCCAGCTCCAGTACTACGTCGTAAGTAATCCCGGGCAGTATCAGCGGCCCCTTCGGCACAGCCAGCAGCTTGTCGTCGCGCACCGTAAAAATACTGCTGGCGGTACCTTCGCTGAGGAAACCGTCGCGCAGCAGGACGGTTTCCGCCGCCCCCGCATCCACTGCGAGTTGGCGCAACAATATATTAGGCAACAACGAAATCGCCTTGATGTCGCAACGCAACCAGCGGTTGTCCGACGCGGTCACCGCCGCAACGCCGTTTGCGACCATTTCTGCCGCAGGCGGAACCAACGGCATGGCCATCATGAAGACGGTCGGCACTACTCCGACGGGAAAGGGATGGTCGCGCGGCGCCACGCCGCGCGTGATGTGCAGGTAAAGCGACAGGTCTTCGCCCGGATTACGTTCAACCAGCTCTTCAAGCAGGCGCGTCCATTCGGCTTCGCTGTGCGGATTATCCAGGCGGATGCTGTCCAGGCTGTACTGCAGGCGCGCTAGGTGTGCGGCGAGGCGGAACGGGCGCCTCGAATAGACCGGGATCAGTTCGTAGACCCCGTCACCGAAAATGAAGCCGCGGTCGAGCACCGGAATCCGGGCATCCTCAATAGGCAGAAACTGACCGTTCAAGTAGATCATTTTAGTAACAGCTTGATGCCATCCCAGCTGCGTTTGAAAATATTGGCGATCGGTACGTCATCCAGCGCAACCAGCGGAAATTCGGCAAACGGCTTGTCTTCCAGGGTCAGCTTGATGGCGCCGACTGCCTGCCCGGCGGACAACGGCGCCAGTAAAGGTTGCTTGCTGACCATGACTGCCTTGAGGAAAGGATATTGTCCCTTGGGTAAGGTCACGTAGATATCCCGATCCGCTCCGGCCTTTAACTGGTTGTCGCTGCCCTTCCATACCGGCAGGGTCGCCACGGATTGGCCCTTTTCGTAAAGGCGATAGGTCTCGTAGAACTGGAAGCCGTAGTTGAGCAATTTTTGGCTTTCCGATGCGCGCGCCCCTTCCGACGCGGTTCCCAGCACGACCGAGATCAAACGGCGGGTGTTGCGTTTCCCGGAAGCGATCAGGCAGAACCCGGCACTCTCGGTGTGACCTGTTTTCACCCCGTCCACGGTCGGGTCATTCCACAACAAGCGGTTGCGATTCGGCTGGCTGATGTTGTTGTATTTGAATTCCTTGATCGAATAGTAGGGGTAATACTCCGGGAAGTCGCGGATGATCGCACGCGCCAGCAGGCTCAGATCGTAAGCGGTGGTGTAGTGCTGCTGGTGGGGCAGTCCGGTAACGTTCATGAAATGGGTGTGTTTCATGCCGAGCTTTTGCGCCTGTTGGTTCATCCGGGCGACGAATGCCTCCTCGCTGCCGGCAATCCCTTCGGCCAGGGCGATGCAAGCATCGTTGCCGGACTGCACGATCATCCCGCGGATCAGGTCTTCCACCACGACCGGCACGTTGGGCTGGATGAACATCCGCGACCCTTCGGCCCGCCAGGCGTGCTCGGATACCGGCAGGGTCTGCCTGAGGCTGATGTGGTTCTGGCGCAGTGCGTCAAAGGTCAGGTAGGCGGTCATCAGTTTGGTCAGCGAAGCCGGCTCCATGCGTTCGCCCGCATTCTGTTGCACCAACGTCTGCCCGCTGTTGAAATCGATCAGAATATAGCCGCGCGCGGCGACCGTCGGCACGGCGGGGGGTTGAGGTATCGCGGCTAGTGCCGGCAGGCTCAACAGGGCGAAAAACAGTATCAATGTACGCATTTCTAAAATTTTACCTCACTAACGGGAAATCACTACCGCGTTGATATTCAACGCCTTGCGAATCTCTGCGGCAGCCTGGTTGGCTTCTGCCTGGCTGGCATAGGGGCCGGTACGCACCTTGAACATGCCGCCCACTGGGGCGACTTGCAATTTGTCGGCGAGTTGCGCCAGTTCCAGCTTCAACCTGCCGCGAAATTGTTCGGCGTTGTCCTGTACCCCGAAAGCGCCGAGTTGCACGTAGATTCCGCCGTTTTCCGCTGCCGGCGCCACCGACGGCGCAGTTGCAGGCGCCTCTTGTGGTTTCGGCAGGCTGGCTTGCGGCGCTACGGCTGCCTCATTGCGCGGGTCGATAGACTCGACTTCCACTTGCGTGCTGCCGCCCTGCAACATCCCCAGCTTGTAGGCTGCGGTGTAGGAAACGTCGATCACCCGGTCGCTGTGGAACGGCCCGCGGTCGTTGATGCGCACCACCACCGAACGCCGGTTCGCCAGATTGGTCACTCGGGCATAACTGGGAATCGGCAGGGTACGGTGTGCCGCCGTCATCCCGTACATGTCGTAGGCCTCTCCGCTGGAAGTGCGCTGCCCGTGATAACGCCGCCCGTACCACGACGCCGTGCCGCTTTCCTTGTAGGAGCGCAGCTCGGTGTCGGGCGAATAGGCTTGGCCAAGCGCGACATAGGGGCGGTTGGCAAAGCGATGCAACGGTTCCAGGCGCGGTACCGCGTCGGGAATCGCATCCAGGTTCGCCGGCGGGTTATCGCCCGGTCCGTCGTCCTTGTAGTAACCGCCGCCGTATTTCGCCACGCCACGCTCTGGCACCGCCGGTTTCTGTGCGCTGGCCGGGACTTGACGATCGATTACCGGCGCCGGATGCGGCGCGCCGGCACAGCCTGCCAAGACCAGAATGGACAGGCCGCCAACAACGGCCATGCGAACTGAGGGAGTTTTCATGACTGAACCAGTTTCCTATGGGTATTAATACTCATCAACATCCCGAAGCCAAGCATCAGGGTGACCACCGAAGTGCCGCCATAGCTCATCAGCGGCAGCGGCACGCCGACCACCGGCAGGATGCCGCTGACCATGCCCATGTTGACGAAAGCATAAGTAAAAAAGGTCAGCGTAATGCTGCCTGCCAGCAAGCGACTGAACAGGGTCGGGGCTTTGAGCGCGATCATCATGCCGCGACCGATGACCAGAAGATATAATAACAGCAGCAGCAGGTTACCGAGCAAGCCGAATTCTTCCCCGTACACCGCGAAAATGAAATCCGTGGTGCGCTCGGGCAAAAAGTCCAAATGCGCCTGTGAGCCCTTGAACCAGCCCTTGCCGAAAGGGCCGCCGGAACCCAGCGCAATGGTCGACTGGATAATATGATAACCCGACCCGAGCGGGTCCTGAGTGGGGTCGAACAAGGTCAGGATGCGCTGGCGCTGGTAATCGTGCAAGACCGACCACAATACCGGCGCACTCGCCAGCCCTGCCAGCAACATGACCAGCATGACGCGCCAGCTCAAACCGGCGAGAAACAGTACATAAAATCCCGATGACAAAATCAGGATTGAAGTGCCGAGATCGGGCTGCTTCACGATCAATCCCACCGGCAGCAGCAGCATCAACGCAGCAGTGGCGAAATCCTTGAGGTTGAGGGTCTTTTCGCGGCGCTCCAGGAACCACGCCAACATCAGCGGAATCGCAAATTTCATCAGTTCGGAAGGCTGAATCCGCGTTACCCCGATATGCAGCCAGCGCCGCGCACCGTGACTCACTTCGCCGAACAGCGCCACGCCGAGCAGTAACAGCAGGCCCAGTACATACATCGGCAGGGCGAAGCGGGCCAGGTGCTGCGGCGGCACGTTGGCGACTCCCCACATCAGCAACAGGGCAACCGACATGTTAACCATTTGCCGCATCACCATGCCGAGATCCTGCCCGGATGCGCTGTAAATCGTCGCCAGGCCGGTCAGCATCAACGGCAGCAACACCAGCAGCAGCGGCACATCGATGTGCTGCACGAAACGCAGCCACAAGCGCCTAATCATGATCGCTCTCCTCGACTGCGGCATCTTCCGGCGTTACCGCAACATCCTTGGGCAACTTGCCGAGCAGGTAATAATCGAGCACCTGGCGCGCTATCGGCCCCGCCGTCGAGCCGCCATGGCCGCCATTCTCGACGATGATGGCCAGCGCGATCTTGGGGTCGTCGGCCGGTGCGTAGGCGATGAACAGCGCGTGGTCGCGATGGCGTTCGGTCACCCGGCTTTCCACGTATTTTTCGTTTTGCTTGATCGCCACCACTTGCGCGGTGCCGGTCTTGCCGGCAACCAGGTAGGGCGCACCGACGCCGACGCGCGTAGCGGTGCCGCCTGGTAGCGTCACGTCGATCATCGCCAGCCGCACCCGTTCCAGGTTTTCCTCCTTGAACGGCTGTCCGCCCGCAATCCTCAAGGGCATGGTGGTGCTCTGGCCATTCTTGTTGTCGAGGATGCTGCGCACCAGGTGAGGCTGCACCGCAATGCCCTTATTCGCCAGGATCGCGGTGGCATAAGCCAGCTGCAACGGTGTGGCAAGATTGTAGCCTTGCCCGATGCCGACGCTGATGGTATCGCCGGCATACCATTTCTGCTTGTAGCGTTTCATTTTCCACTCGCGCGAGGGTAACAGCCCGGAAACCTCGCCTTCGATATCGATACCGGTTTTTTTGCCGAAGCCGAAGCGTCCGATGAAATTGAAGATATTATCCGGCCCGAGATCGTTGGCCAGCCCGTAGTAATAGGTGTCGCAGGAGATCACGATGGATTTGTGCAGATCCACCGAGCCGTGTCCGCCCACCTTCCAGTCGCGGTAATGGTGGCTGCTGCCCGGTAGCGTGAAATAGCCGGGATCGGAAATGGTATAAGAGGGGCTGCGTTTGCCCAGTTCCAGCCCGGCCAGCGCCATGAACGGCTTGAAGGTCGAACCGGGCGGGTACTGTCCGCGCAGTGCACGGTTATTCAGCGGCTTGTCGAGAGAATTGTTCAGCGCATCCCAGTTGACCGGGTCGATGCCGTCGATAAACAGGTTGGGATCGAAGCCCGGCTTGCTGACGAAGGCCAGCACTTCACCGGTTTTTGGCTCAATGGCCACCAGCGCCCCGCGAAACTGGCCGAAGGCCTTCTCCGCGACATCTTGCAGGCGGCTATCCAGCGTCAGAT
>CALMWM010000636.1 GCA_937873435.1 uncultured Gallionellaceae bacterium | reverse complement strand
ACAGTTTTGAATGTTTAGTGTTGAGTGTTTAGTTGATGTCGCCGCGCCAAGCGCGCCGGTAATGGATCGGGCGCGAAGCGCATTCCACAACTCAACCCTAAACACTCAAAACTAAAAACTGTTTTTTACTCATTGAGCAGACAAAGAGATCCATGGGAACCCCTTACTTCCAGCAGCAAAGCGCTGCCTACAATATTTACCAGAAGCAGAACCTGCACATCTTCACGCCGGACGGGGAGCGCTACCTGGTCAGCGCGGACGGAAAATCCTACGTCGACTATGCGAACGAGGTGCAGGATCACCTGATGCAATTCGAGGTGGAATCCCTGCTGGCGCAACGCGACAGCCTGCGCGATGCACTCGCGCGGCGCTACCTGATCGCGCATTTCGGCGCAACCGGCGATGCGCGTTTTGCCGGCATCGACCTCGACACCACCCTTGCCGAACTGAAGCTGCGCGGTCTCGCACCCACTCCGATCAAATCCGCACTGCGCACCGCGCTCAGCCGCGCCAACGGCGAGGTCAAGGAGGCCTGGCCGATCCGCGAAAACGGGCGCAACCTGCAATACACCAGCTACGACCTGGTTTTCGCGGCGCAGGAAATGCCCACGCCTGCCAAACGCCAAAAAATCTGGGATGCGATTGCCGCCTGGGCCGCCAAATCCCGTCTCCCCGGCAAGGAGGGTGCGCGTCTCGCCACGGTGCAGGAATGGGACGATCTCGGCGACGGCTATGCCGTTCGCGTCGACCTGCATCATTATCCGCGCCCCGATCAGGAAAGCTGCGGCGCGATCTCGCTGCTCGATGCCACCGAGCGCAACAAGGACCTGGAACTGCTCAGGAAAGCCCTGGCGAAAATCGGCGCGGAACTCGGCGAACTCGCCGTGAAACCCTACGCCGTACCGCAAAACGCCCCCATCCACGAAACCGTATCGCGAGTCGAGCCGTTACGCGAAAGCGCGCCCCCGGCAGCCAAACCGCAGCCCGCCGTCGCCGAGATGCTGGCCGCCGTGCGCGTCGAGCGCGACCGCCTGGAGCAGCACCTGCGCTTGCTCTCCGCCGCGTTGAGCGACAGCGAGGAACGCCAGCAACAGGCGCGCCGCATCGAAGCACTGGAACAGGAAAAATTCGGGCTGAAAACCGTGTTGGGCGACATCACCCACACCCTGGACCAAACGATTTGGCCGGATCGCCCGGCGGACTGGCCACATGCTTCGCCTACCGAAAAAACCTCGCGTATCGTCGAGGCGTTCGAATTGCGGCAAGCCGAGCTGAACACGGCACAGGTACAACTGACGACCACCCGCGACAAGCTCGGTGCCGCCGCCGCCAAGCTGCATCAAACCGAAGACGAACTGGAAAGCACGCGGCAGGCGCTTGACGCCGCCCAACTTGCCCAGCGCAAAAATTCCGAAACATTCGACGAACTGACCAAGCGCCACACCGAAGTGGTCGCCCTGCAGGAAAAGACCCAGCAGGAACTTCAGTCCACCCGGCAAACCCTCGCCGTTACCGCGCAGAAGCTCGACCAAACCCTGGAGGAACTGCAAAAAACCCGCGAAGCGCGCGACGAATGGCAAAGCCGCGCGGAAAAAATCGGGAACACCGTCAAGGCGGAACTGCTCAAGCAACACAACGCCGCCTTGCTTGCGCAGGAACTCGATTTCACCCGGCAGATCCAGGACATGCAGCAAGGCTACATGAACCAGGCGCAGGAAACCCACCAGGAACACATGCGGGAAATCCAGGAACTGCAGGCCTCCCATCTCAAACAGATCGAGAAACTGCGCCGCCTCGCGCCGCCCCAGGAATTCGACGACGGCTGGAGCGTGCCGCAAGCGGGTATGTATGTGCCGCACAACGCCGCCCCGGCAAAACCAGCCAGCCTCAAACTGGAAGCCGTGGAGCCGCGCCATGAAACCCAGAGCGTGACCTCACAACTCGGTTTGTACCAGGCCGAATCGCAGGAAATCTTCGACAGCCGGATCGGCGAATACCTGCGCATCGCCAAGGATCAAGGCTTGAGCCAGGCCGACAAATGGCTGCTGGCGGAAGCCAAAAAACTCGCCGAAGCCCGCTCGAAACAAGGCGAGCTGGGGATTTAATGCAACAACAACTGCTACCCGGCTTCGCCCTGCCCCCCCTGCCCACCCTGGAAAACTTCGTGGTTGGGCGCAATCTCGAACTGCTAGCAACCTTGCGCGCACTGACGCTCGGCAACGCACAGGAGCGTTTTTTCTACCTGTGGGGCGAGCACGGCAGCGGCAAAAGCCATCTGCTCCAGGCCGTCGCCAGCACAGCGATCGCGCAGAGGAAAAACGCTATTTACTCGCAGGTACCTGCACAATGCAGCGGTTTCGAACTGGTCGTGCTCGACGATGCCGACTGCCTGGACGAGAGCGCACAAATCGAGCTGTTCAATGTCTACAACCGACTGCGCGACGGCACCGGCTGCCTGCTGACCAGCGGCACGCTGCCGCCGGCGCAGCTGGCGGTGCGCCCTGATCTCGCCACCCGCCTCGGCTGGGGATTAGTATACCGGGTGCATGGTCTCAACGACGACGAAAAAACCGCCGCGCTGGCGGCACACGCCGAACTGCGCGGCTTCGCCCTGCCGGGCGAGGTTTCCGGCTACCTGTTGCGCCATTGGCGGCGCGACCTGCCGGCGCTGATGGGCGTGCTGGAAGCCCTCGACCGCTATTCGATGGAACGCCAACGTGCGGTCAGCGTGCCGCTTTTGAAGGAATTGCTGGAAAAAATCGAATAACCAAAACTTTCACCAAAATTCATCAAATCGGCTATATTTCAGGTCGCGAACAAGGCAAGCGTACCGGCAGGAATAGTCGCCATTCTTCGATTGAGGCGATCCAGTTCAAACGAATCAACACTTGGAGACCATGCCATGGACCAATCCCCCTCAAATTCTTCGGGAACATCCATCAGCGCCAACGAATTCCTGACTTTTACTTTGGGCAAGGAGGAATATGGCATCCCCATCCTCAACGTCCAGGAAATACGCGGCTACGAAGCGGTTACTGCATTGGCCAACCTGCCCGAATTCATCAAGGGCATGGTCAACCTGCGCGGCATCATCGTTCCCATCGTCGACATGCGTATCAAATTCAATCTCGATCACGCCGATTACACTGAGTTGACCGTGGTGATCATCCTCAATGTGGCGAACCGGGTGATCGGCATGGTGGTGGACGGCGTCTCCGACGTGATCACCCTCAAGAACGATCAGATCAAACCCGCGCCGGAATTCGGCTCGGCCATCGACACCAAATACGTGATGGGACTCGGCACCGTCGACGAACGCATGTTGATCCTGGTGGACATCGAAAAACTCATGACCAGCCAGGATATGGAATTAGTAGAAAAAGTGGCTGCTTAATATTATTCATTTATCAAAAAACCGGAGAAAAAAATGTCACTCGCTAACATGAAGGTCGGTACCAAGTTGGTCGGTGCATTCATCATCGTCGCACTGATCAGCGCGGTGGTCGGCCTGATCGGCATCAACAACATGTCCAAGATCAACGACGAAGCCGACAAAATGTATCAGAAGGATTTGATGGGGATTTCCTACATCAAGGAAGCCAATATCAACTTGATCTATATTGCCCGCGACTGGCGCGCCGCCATGCTGGCGTTGACCAAGGAAGATCGCTTGAAACGCCTGGATGATCTCAAGCTGAACCTGGACAAGATGAAGACGAACGTGGAGAAGGCCAAGCCGCTTTTTTACACGGAAAAGGGCAAGGCACTTTTAACGAAACTCGATGCAGAGCAAAAAGACTGGGAGGCTTCGCTGCAACAGATCATGGTACTGATTCCCAATGAGGAGCTCGCGCGGTTGACCAAGGAGTTCGATACGGCACGCACTACCCTGCGCGCCAAAACGACTGTGGTCGACGGCACCATGACCGAATTGACCAAAGTAAAAGAGGCGGCAGCAGAATCCTCATCGAAAGCGACCACCGAGCTGTATCAATTCAGCCGCACCATCATGATTGGCTTCATTATAGGTGGGTTGTTGCTGGGCGTTATTATCGGTTACGTCATTTCCCGCATGATCACCAGCCCGCTTGGCCAGGCGGTGGATGTCGCCAACCAACTCGCCGCCGGGGACTTGTCCGGCAGCGTTAACGTGACCGGCACAGATGAAGTCGGGCAGTTGCTGGCCGCG
The DNA here is from genome assembly GCA_937873435.1 of uncultured Gallionellaceae bacterium. Taxonomy (GTDB): domain Bacteria; phylum Pseudomonadota; class Gammaproteobacteria; order Burkholderiales; family Sulfuricellaceae; genus JAGXQV01. Next base: position 1,075 of record CALMWM010000636.1, on the reverse strand, counting down.
ATGCAAAACATGCAGGGCAGCCTGAAGAAGATCGTCGCCGAGATCAAGAACATCGTCGAAGCCGCCGCAGTCCGCGGCGACTTCAGCGTCAAAATGGACATGAGCGGTAAGGCGGGCTATACGAAAGAATTGTCAGAGTTGCTGAACCAGCTTTCCAACGTCTCCGAAACCGGCTTGAACGATGTTTCCCGCGTCGCCCAGGCACTGGCGGATGGCGATCTCTCGCAGAAAATCACCCAGGACTACCCCGGCGTCTTCGGCAAGACCAAGGGCGCCGTCAACAACACCGTGGACGCGCTGACCCAAGTCGTCTCCGAGATCGACACCATCGTCGCCGCCGCCGCCGACAAGGGCGACTTCAGCGTCAAGATGGACATGACCGGCAAACAGGGCTACACCAAGCGCCTGTCGGAACTGCTCAACCAGCTCTCCGACGTCACCGACACCGGCCTGCGCGACGTCATGCGCGTCGCCAATGCGCTGGCGGTCGGCGACCTGACCCAAACCATCACCAAGGACTACCCCGGCCTGTTCGGCCAGACCAAGGACGGCGTCAACGCCACCGTCGAGAACCTCAAGAAACTGGTCGACGAGATCAAGATCGCCGTCGAAGGCATCAACACCGGCTCCAAGGAAATCGCGGTGGGCAACCAGGACTTGTCGCAGCGTACCGAGGAACAGGCTTCTTCTCTGGAAGAAACCGCTTCCAGCATGGAAGAACTGACCTCAACGGTGAAGCAGAACGCCGAGAACGCCAAGCAGGCCAACCAACTGGCCATAGGCGCCAGCGGCGTGGCCGGCAAGGGCGGCGCGGTGGTTTCCCAAGTGGTCGGCACGATGAGCTCGATCAACGAGTCGTCGCGCAAGATCGTGGACATCATCGCGGTAATCGACGGCATCGCCTTCCAGACCAACATCCTGGCCTTGAACGCCGCAGTCGAGGCGGCCCGCGCCGGAGAGCAGGGACGCGGCTTCGCGGTGGTGGCCGCCGAAGTGCGCAACCTTGCACAACGTTCAGCCGCAGCAGCGAAAGAGATCAAGACCCTGATCGGCGATTCGGTGGACAAGGTGGAGA
>CALMWM010000635.1 GCA_937873435.1 uncultured Gallionellaceae bacterium | reverse complement strand
TGCCGGCTTTTCCTCCGTCTTGCTGCGCCTTGAGGGCGCCGGCGACGCCATCTGGAAACGCCTGCAACCGTTTTCGCGCAAACTGCTGCCGGTGCGCAGCGTGCCGCAAGCACTGGCGCTCGGCGCGCTATGGGGCTGGGTGCCGTGCGGACTGGTTTACAGCATGTTGATTTCCGCGATGGCCAGCGGCAGCGCCTTCAACGGCGGCACCATCATGCTGGCCTTCGGACTCGGCACCCTGCCCAACCTGTTGGCAATGGGTTACTTCGCCCGCCAGCTCAAGGAATTCATGCAGAACCGCAAGGTACGCCTGGCCGCCGGCCTGCTGGTCGGCGGCTTCGGCGTACTGGGCCTGTACCGGCTGTTTCTCGCCTGACGGGCAGGGCGTTAAGCCGACAAAAGCAACTCGGATAATGCGTTGGCCTTAAGCCGATAGACCGCCAGGCTGCCGAACAGGTTAGGCAGGAACGACACCACCCGCTCATTGTGCATCGCGCAACGTTCGAGGATAACCACGTTATGCTCGCGGCAGAACACCTCGAAGTCGTCGAAGGTGCTCAGGTGGATGTTCGGCGTATCGAACCACTGGTAGGGCAGGTCTTCGGAAACCGGCATGTTGCCGGCGAGAATCTGCAAACGATGGCGCCAGTAGCCGAAATTCGGCAGGGTGACGATACATTGCTTGCCGACACGCAGCATCTCGTTCACCAGTTGTTCGATATTCTTCATCGCCTGCAAGGTCTGCGACAAAATCACGAAATCGAAGGATTGCGCCTCGAAACCGGATAGTCCGCTTTCGAGATCCATCTGGATCACATTCACGCCGTTCTTGATGCAAGTCACCAGGTTCGCATCGCAAATCTCGATGCCGTAACCGCGTGCATTGCGCTCTTCCTTGAGGTAACGCAACAACTTGCCGTCGCCGCAACCGAGATCGAGCACCCTGGAGCCGGGGGTGACCCACTGGGCGATGGCGGCGAATTCGGGACGGGCGCTCATGCTGCGGTCTCCCTGACGTTGTTCATGTAAGCCCTGACCACCTCGTGATAGTGCGGGTCGTTCATCAGGAAGGTGTCGTGGCCGTGGTTAGCGGTGATTTCGGCATAGCTGACGTTGCGCCCATTGTCGAGCAGCGCCTTGACGATCTCGCGCGAGCGGCCCGGCGCGAAACGCCAGTCGCTGGTGAACGACACCACCAGGAATTCCGCGCTGGCGGGCTTCAGCGCCTGGCTCAGAGAGCAGCGGTGATGGTGGGTGGGGTCGAAGTAATCGAGCGCCTTGGTCATCAGCAGGTAAGTATTGGCGTCGAAGCTGTCGGCGAATTTGTCGCCCTGGTAGCGCAGATAGGATTCGATCTCGAATTCGACATCGTAGCCGAACTGGAAGGTTTCGTTCTTCAGGATACGCCCGAATTTTTCCCCCATCACGTCGTCCGAAAGGTAGGTGATATGCCCCAGCATCCGCGCGATGCGCAGGCCGCGCCGGGGGACTACGCCATGCTCGTAGAAATCGCCGCCGTAAAAATCCGGGTCGGTGATGATGGCCTGGCGCGCCACATCGTTGAAGGCGATATTCTGCGCGGTGAGCTTGGGCGCCGAGGCGATCACCAACGCATGGCGCACGCGCTGGGGATGGGAGATGCTCCATTGCAGCGCCTGCATCCCGCCCAGGCTGCCGCCCACCACCGCGGCGAATTGTTCGATACCGAGGAAATCGGCGAAGCGCGCCTGAGTTTCCACCCAGTCGTCCACCGTCACCACCGGGAAAGCCTTGCCGAACGGCTTGCCGGTTTTCGAGTTGAGGCTGGAAGGCCCGGTCGAGCCGTGGCAGCCGCCCAGATTATTGAGGCCGATGACGAAAAAACGTTCTGT
>CALMWM010000634.1 GCA_937873435.1 uncultured Gallionellaceae bacterium | reverse complement strand
TGGCGAAGGTTTGAGCTTGAAAAAACTTGCCTGGATTTTGCCGGTGCTGTTACTGGCCGGTTGCGAGTTCGAAATCCCCGGCCAGCAAGCCAAGGATGCGGCGGCGATGGGTTATGCCTGCCGCATCTCCTTGAAATCCCCCGAGCTGTGTATGCGCGAGAACCCAAAATTCAGCCAGACCTCCATCCTGGAGGGATGGCGCGAGGCGGACAAGGATGTCAAGGACAAGAAAATCGACACCAATTTTGCCGCCCCGCCGCCGGTCATGATCAAGCCGCCGGTAGCGGAAAAGAAAGAAGGCGAAGCGGGTGCGGAAGGTGCGCCACCCGAAGCACCCGCACCAGCGCCCGCACCTGAAGCTGCGAAGGAGCACTGATGAGCAACAAACCATTGCCGCTGCCCATTCGGGCGGTGGTCATCGATCTTGACGGTACCTTGCTGGATACCGCGCCGGATATTGCCGAGGCAGCGCAGCGCATGTTGCGCGATCTGGGGATGGCACCGGTCGATCTGGCGAAGATCCAGTCGTTTATCGGCAACGGCATTGCCAATCTGGTAAAGCGGGCGTTGACCGGGGAAATGCACGCCCAGCCCGATGAGGCGCTGTTTGCGCGGGCGTTGCCGCTGTTCCAGAAACATTACGCCGAAGTGCTGACGCGCGAGACGCGCCCCTACCCGGGCGCGCTGGAGGGCGTGCAGGCGCTGCGCGAGGCCGGTTTCCCGCTAGCCTGCGTCACCAACAAGGCGGAGGTGTTTACCTTGCCCTTGCTGGAGGCGATGAAGCTGAAGGACGTGTTCCAGTTGATCCTCTCCGGCGACAGCTTGCCGAAGAAAAAGCCCGATCCGCTGCCGTTGCTGCACGCCGCCGAGTTTTTCGGCTGCGCGCCTGCTGACTTGCTGCTGATCGGCGATTCGCTGAACGATACCCAGGCCGGCAACGCCGCTGGCTGTCATGTGTTCCTGGTGCCCTACGGCTACAACGGCGGCAGCGACGTGCGCGAACAGAATTGCGATGCGGTGATCGCCGGATTGCCGGAAGCGCTAAACCTGATCAAGAAGGCTTGAAGCAATGAACCTCGGAGAAATGCGGAAAACATTCGGGCAAATGTCGTGGCGATGGTGCGCATAGCATCAGCCAGGATTGCCCCTTTTGATTTCTCTCAGGTGAAAAGACATGACCAAACAAGAATTCGACCGCCTCGCCGGTCAAGGCTATAACCGTATTCCGCTGGTGCGGGAGACGCTGGCCGATCTCGATACCCCCTTAACCGTTTACCTCAAGCTCGCCAATCAACCCTATTCCTATTTCCTGGAATCGGTGGTCGGCGGTGAGCGCTTCGGGCGCTATTCCTTCATCGGCCTGCCGGCGAAAACCCGCCTGGTGGTGCGCGGGCGCACCGTGACGGTGGAAAACGACTGGGAGGTGCTGGAGCAGGTC
>CALMWM010000633.1 GCA_937873435.1 uncultured Gallionellaceae bacterium | reverse complement strand
ATTAGCGGCGAGCCGTATATTTCCCATCCTTTGGCGGTGGCGGAAATTCTCGCCGAGTGGCATCTCGACAGCCAGGCACTGATTGCCGGGCTGCTGCACGATGCGATGGAGGATACCGCCATCACCAAGCAGGATATTGCCGATAAATTCGGCAAGTCGGTGGCGGAGTTGGTGGACGGCGTTTCCAAGCTCGACAAGCTGGCGTTCCAGACCGAGGCGCACGCCCAGGCCGAAAATTTCCGCAAGATGCTGCTGGCGATGGCGCGCGACGTGCGCGTCATCCTGATCAAGCTCGCCGACCGCCTGCACAACATGCGCACCCTGGTGGCGATGCGCGAGGACAAGCGCCAGCGCATCGCGCGCGAAACCCTGGAAATTTACGCGCCGATCGCCAACCGCCTCGGGCTCAACCGGATTTACCAGGAACTGGAGGACTTGAGTTTCGAGTTTCTCCATCCGCACCGCTACCAGGTGCTCGACAAGGCGATCAAGGCCGCACGCGGCAACCGACGCGAGGTGGTGGTCAAGGTGCAGGAGGCGATCAAGCACAAGCTGGCGGATTGCCACATCGAGGCCAGCGTCACCGGACGCGAGAAGCACTTGTACAGCGTTTATAGCAAGATGCAGGGGAAATCCCTGCCGTTCTCGGAAGTGTTCGACATTTACGGCTTTCGCGTGATCGTCAAGGACGTGCCGACCTGCTACCTCACGCTCGGTGCGTTGCACTCGCTGTACAAGCCGATTCCCGGCAAGTTCAAGGACTACATTGCGATTCCCAAGGCGAACGGTTACCAGTCGCTGCATACCACGCTGTTCGGTCCGTTTGCCACGCCCATCGAGATACAGATTCGCAGCCAGGACATGCACAAGATCGCCGAGGCCGGCGTGGCTTCACACTGGCTTTACAAGAGCGGCGAGGCAGGTGACAACGAGATTCAAAACAAGACCCACCAGTGGTTGCAAAGCCTGCTCGAAATCCAGTCGGAAAGCGGCGATGCCGCCGAGTTCCTGGAACACATCAAGGTCGACCTGTTCCCCGACGAAGTTTATGTGTTCACCCCCAAGGGCAAAATCTTCGCCTTGCCGCGCGGCGCCACCCCGGTGGATTTCGCCTATGGCGTGCATACCGACGTCGGCAACCGTTGCGTGGCCGCGAAGATCAACCATGAACTGGCGCCGCTGCGTACCGAACTGCACAACGGCGACCAGGTGGAAATCATCACCGCCTCCCACGGCAAGCCCAATCCGTCCTGGCTGAATTACGTCGCCACCGGCAAGGCGCGCTCGCACATCCGCCATTTTCTCAAGACCATGCAGTACGATGAATCCGCCGCACTCGGCGAACGCCTGCTCAACCAGGCCTTGCGTGCATTGGGGGTCACCGCTGGCGATGTCAAGGAGGTGCAATGGGAAAAGCTGCTGCGCGAGAATAGCGGTCGGACGCGCCAGGAAATCCTCGCCGACATCGGCCTCGGCAAGCGCCTCAACATCGTCGTGGCGCGCCAATTGCTGGCCTTGAACGACACGCTGCCGGATGAGCGCAGGATGGCCGCCGCCGGCCCCATTACCATCCGCGGATCGGAAGGCATGGCGGTGCAGTTCGCCAAGTGCTGCCGTCCGATTCCCGGCGACCCGATTATCGGCCTGATCAAAAAGGGGCAGGGGCTACAGATCCATACCCACGACTGCCCGGTAGCCGGCAAGGCGCGCGGCGATAGCGACAAATTCCTCGACGTGGAATGGGATTCAGCCACCCACAAGATGTTCGATGTCGCGATCCGGCTGGTGGTGGTCAACCAGCGCGGCGTGCTGGCCAAGGTGGCGGCGACGATCGCCGAGGCAGGCTCGAATATCGACAATGTCAGCATGGAAGAAGAAGACGGTAGCGTCTACACCGGGATGTTGTTCACCCTGCAAGTGGAACACCGCGCCCATCTGGCCAATGTGATGCGCGGCTTGCGCAAACTGCCGGATGTGGTGAGAATCGCCCGGATGAAGGGTTAGCGGAAAATGGCTCGTAAACTCAAATTCGGCGTCAAGGAAGAAAGCTTGCTGGAATCGGTGATCCACCTCACCAGCCTGCGCGAGAACGAATCGCTGGAAATCAGTCTGGTGACGACGCTGAACTGGATGATCCGGCCGCGCAAGATCGTGCTGTACAAGATCTATTATCATCTGGGGGTGAAGGAAGTCCTGCCCGAAGTCGTGCTCGATGACGCCGGGCTGGTGGTGCATTTCGATGAATGCGACTTTGAGGCTATGACCCGCCTGGATAGCCGGGCGGCGTTTGTCGAGTGTCAGACCACCCGCAAAGCGGTGGTGAGCAAATCCCCATGCGGCAGCGCCGACTGCTACGATTACATCTACCCGGTGTTCGGTAATCGCGAAGCGGTTATCGGCTTTTTCGAGGTGACCTGCGATCAGCTCAACGAAACCAGCGACAAACTGATCACCGGCTTCCTGGATATTTACCACAATTATTTGTCCCTGATCGAGGACAGCCAGCGCGACACCCTGACCGGCCTGCTCAACCGCAAGACTTTCGACAACAATATCGCCAAAATCATCGAAATCCAGCAGCAGGCGGACATGCCGCAGAAAAAACGCGGCCCGCGCCGACGCAAAGGTGCCGAGGACGGAAGCCACTGGCTGGCGGTAATCGATATTGATTTCTTCAAGAGCGTCAACGACAAATTCGGCCATTTGTACGGCGATGAGGTCTTGCTGCTGCTGGCGCGGATCATGGAAAAAACCTTTCGCCAGCAGGACAAGTTGTTTCGTTTTGGCGGCGAAGAATTCGTCGTGGTGCTCGCGCCAGCCAGCTTCGACGATGCCAAAAACGCCTTCGAGCGTTTCCGCCGCAATATCGAGGAATTCAACTTCCCGCAGGTGGGCAAGGTCACCATCAGCATCGGTTTCGTGCGTATTTCCTATCACGATATACCCTCCACCTTTATCGGCCATGCCGATGAGGCGCTGTACTATGCCAAGCACAATGGCCGTAACCAGGTATGCTCCTACGAGATGCTGGTACAGGAGGGCAAACTCGGTACCGTGAGCCGCGAAAGCGATGTCGAATTGTTTTGATTAATTCAGGGGTCGGAAGCCGGTATGGCCGGACGCCGGAAATGCTCTGATCCCAAGCCTCTGAACTTCACAAAGGAACTTAGCGATGACCAAGCAAATTCTCTCCACGCCCAACGCGCCAGCCGCCATCGGCACCTATTCGCAGGGTGTGCGCGTGTGCAACACGGTTTACCTGTCCGGCCAGATCGGCCTCGACCCGCAGAGTATGGTGCTCAAGGAAGGGATCGAAGCGCAGATCGACCAGGTGTTCCTCAATCTGGGGGCGGTGGCCAATGCCGCCGGCACCGGGCTGAATTCCACCGTCAAACTTAACGTCTACCTCACCGACCTGGGTCATTTCGCCAAGGTCAACGAAATCATGGTGAAGTATTTCGACCAGCCCTATCCGGCCCGCGCCGCCGTCGGCGTCAAGGAACTGCCGCGCGGCGCACTGGTGGAGATGGACGCGATTTTGCATATCGACGCTTCGTAGGGCGGACACAAAGAACGTGTTCACCCTACCGGGTTGCGGTGGAAACCCCATGTTCAAACGGAATTAGCGCTTTGTCCGCAGAGTTGAAAATCGGCAAGGCCATCGGCGAAAAGCTGGCAAAACTGGGCATCCGCAATGCCTTCGATTTGTTGCTGCACCTGCCGCTGCGCTACGAAGACGAAACCCACCTGTATCCCATCGCCGATGCGCCGTTCGGCCAGACCGTGCAAGTCGAAGGTCGCATTGTCCACAGCGAAATCCAGTACCGCCCGCGCAAGGTGATGATCTGTCTGGTTCAGGACGGCGGCGGGCAAATCGCCGCGCGCTTCCTGCATTTCTACCCGAGCCAGGCCAAGATCCTGGCGGAAGGCAAGACCGTCAGGTTGCTGGGCGAATTGCGCCACGGCTTCCACGGCGTCGAAATGGTGCACCCGAAATACCGGGTGGTGAGCGAGAGCGAGCCGCTCGCCGAAGCGTTGACGCCGGTCTACCCCACGACTGCCGGGCTTTCCCAGGTTAGCTT